>JACQDG010000319.1 GCA_016201185.1 Acidobacteriota bacterium
CCGCAGCTACAGTATCGCTCAAATCCCAGTTGAATACGATAATGTGAGCCCGGCCCGGTTCGTATTGATTCGGCCGGATGAAGACCTTCACGCCGGAAGGCCGCTTGGTGGGGCTCGGAATCCAGCGGCTGTGTTTATCGAAACCTGTAGCTTGCTGCCAACCCGCAAAGTCGAAGTTCTTATTCTGAAAGACAAAGGGCGCCGCGACCTCCCCTTCCAAATAGGTGTTGTTGTCCACCTCGTACGGCAATTCCGCCATACCTTTTGGCCCCACGATGCCCAACAGATTCTGCGAGCCATAAAGGGTATTCCCGGTAATAGTCGCCTTTTCCCACCCCAGTAAACCCAGCACCGGGTTCCCGCCTGCAAAGTAGTTGTCTTTGACCGTCGCATCTTTATTGGCGGAGGTGTACCCGAGCCGATTCTTCCCGCCTTTGCCGGGTGTGTGATACGTGTAGTTGCTGATCAGGGTTATGCGCTCGGCCGGCCGGTAGCCGCCCACCAGGATGTTGTCATAGCGGTAGCCCTGTCGTGTAGCGGAACCATTGTTGAAGGCCACGTTGCCTTCAAAGTGGAAGCCGCTGAGTGAGCCTTCCTGCGTGTAGGCGTGGATGCCCCAGCCAAACTGATTAAACAGGATGTTGTCCACGATGCGCTTGGTCCCGGTTTCATTTTGGCTGTAGATGGCGTGCCCGCTTCCTCTGGCCGGGTCCGGGCCCTGCCACCCGTTCCGGTAAATGATGCAGCCGTAAATCTCTCCGTCGACGGCCGGCGACCAAAAGGCCATGCCATTGCCGGCATCATGAACTATCAGGTTAATAAACTTCGTATGAGGGCCAAAGATGTTTACCCCGGTGGGCCGTTCCTTGGTGCGGTCTTGGCCGGAGTTCATCACCTCAAAATCACGATACACGGCCCAGGCGCCTTGGACCGTGAGAGAGCCGTCAATCCTCGCCCGTTCGCCAGGAGAGTGGGTGAGGGTAATGGGCTTATTTTCAAGGCCGGTCAGTGTGCTGGTAAGCTGACCCCGGTAGGTGCCTCCTCGCAGAATCAGTAAGTCGCCCGCCCTGGCCAGGGTCCTGTTCGACAGAGCGGTGACCAGATCCAGTGGCCGCTCCGCGCTTCCGTCGCCACTCGGGCCGCCATCCGGAGACACGTAAAATACCGCGGGCGGTAGTAGTGACGGAGGCGGAGACTGGCGCATTGCCGCGGTGGAAGAAAGGATCAATACGAACAGCGCAAACAAGGCGCCTGGTGATCTCATAGGAGGAAGATTCTTATTATACGATTGCCGTCCTGCCTCAGCGAGGCTGCGCTTGGCAGCCCGCTGTAGTTCCTCCCTCCAAGCCCGGAGCGACTCCGAAAGAGGGTAGGTTTTTGTGGGTCGGTGTGGAAAGCGCAAGGTGGGGCCGAATCAGATGGTCAATCCACGACAGAGTATAGGCGGTATGGAGTCGAAACCGCCGCACAAGTTGACCACAGGAGCAAACGATGATTCGCCGCAGTTTTCTGCAAATCGTTGGAGCCTCGATGGGTGCAGGCCTGGGCATCCCGAGCTTTGCCGCCGCGAGCGATTACCCGGATCTGGCCGTGCTGCGCGCTGCCCGCGCGACGAAGGGCATCATTCCGCCGGACAAGACCTATCGAATGATGGAGTGGGAATTTCACACCCCGCCGGAGGGCAACTTCCACATCAACCTGGACGCCGCGCTGAAGGCCGCCCGCGACGCCGGCGCCGAGAGCATAATGTTCTACTCCCAGGACCATTGGGGTCACGCGTATTATCCGAGCGACGTCGCAGTGCGCCACTCGAACCTGCCCGGCGACTTTTTCGGCCAGGAGATCGCGATCGCCCGCAAGCTGGGGATGTCGATTGTCTGCTATTACAGCTTGCAGTTCAACAACCAGGCTGTGCTGCGCCATGCGGACTGGGGCTGGGTGAACGATAAGGGCGAGCAGCAGCGTTCGCGCTGGTTCATCACCTGCCTCGACACGCCTTATCGCCAGTACGTTCTGGGAATGATCGACGAGCTCTTTTCCCGATACGAGATCGATGAACTGTTCCTGGACATTTTCGGGATCCAGTTCCACGAGTATCACAGCAGGGGTCGCGACCCGTTTTGTTTCTGCCAGCACACCGCAGAAGCGTGGAACCAGGAGCATCCCGGAGATCCGTACCGCGAAGGGTTCAAGACCCGCGAAGGCTGGGACCGCCGATATCAGTGGCACCAGAGACGAACCATGAACGATATGCTCGATGAGGTCATCGCGGCGGCCCGCAAGCAGCGCCCGCAAACATTGATCTCGCTGAACGGCGGGCCCGAAGCGTTTCCCGACGAGGTGATGCAAAAGGTGAGCTTCATTTACGCCGAGCCGCTGACTTCGGCCACGGGCATCTCTCTGGGGTCGATCCTGCTGCGCGGGTGGGGCCGCCCGGATTACCAAGCCGGCGTCTTCAGCCAGCAGGGCTACCTCGACACGTACCCCGGCGCGTTGCCGCTGGTCAAAGCAGACGCTTTGATCCTGCAAAACGCCCGTGTGTTCATAGTGGGCAACGCCCCTGTCATCGGGGATCTCGATGGGCAGGGTTTCTCCAAGCGGTGGTTTCAGGTGGCGTCGGAAACCTGGCAGGACGTGAGGAATGTGGACACCCTATTGGAAGGCGCGCAGCCGGTGCTCAGCTCTGCCATGCTTTACAGCCAGCCGACCCGCGAGGAACTGGCCGGCCAAAAACGGCCGACCGACTTCCGGCAGTCCGTTCTGGGCGCACTTGAAACCATGACCTATTCGGGCCGGCCGGTGGAAAGCATCCCTGAATTTCGAATTTCAGCGGATTTTCTGCGGCAGTTTGAAACGCTCGTTTTGCCGGAGGTTGAGGTTCTCTCTGCCGCGCACGCCGACGCGATCCGAAAATGGGTGGAGGGCGGCGGAACGCTCATGGCCAGCGGCCGGTGCGGCCTGCTCGACGAAAACCATAAGCCGCGATCCAATTTCCCGCTGGCAGATGTCTTCGGAGCGGATTACGTGTCTGAGGAACGGAAGTATGCCTACAACCAGAAGGGGAATTTGAAAAGAGGAGTCATCCAAACCTACCTCGAGTCTACCGGCCACTTTTTGGCTAAGATGCTGGCTGTTAGCACTGTAGGGCTGCCGGGCGCTTTCCTGAACATTCAAACCAGACCCGGAGCTCAGGCGGTGATGCGCTATCGCTTGCCCTTTATGGTGGAGGACTTGGAAAATCACAAGTGGTTCAACTGGGGTCCTCCGCCGCCTGGAAAAGAGAGGGGCGGGACGGCGGTCGTCTACAACAAGTTCGGAAATGGCCAGTGCGTATATCTCGGTGTGCCGATATTTCAGGAGGTCAACCGCAGGCTCTTCTGGATGCGTCAGTGGATACCAGAACTGCTTCGCCAGTTGGTTCCTGATCCGGTGGCCGAACTGCATTTTCGGTCTTTGCCTGAGTACTTGCACGGGACATTCTTTTGGGACAAGAGCAGGCGCTTTGTCCTGGTGCAAATCCTGAACGCGGTGGAACTGGCCACGGACGGGCAGTTCGCTGCTGTGCCAGAGGCTGAAATACGGGTGAATTCCCGCAAGCTGCATGTGAAAGCTGCCCGTGTGGTGTGGCCCACCGAGCGGGATCTGGAAGTCTCGACCGCGTCGGGAATAACGCGGATCCTCGTGCCCGCTCCGGCGCGCTACACGGCGCTTTACTTGAAACTGGCGTAAGCAAATATGCGCAAACTGTTGGTTCTGGTTGCCTTATTGGCCGCTCCATTCGGCGGATGCCGGAGCTCTCAGAAGAGGGTGATCGGCGTCGTGTCAAAGGGCCAGGCACACCAGTTCTGGAAATCAGTCCACGCGGGGGCAGCCGCAGCGGCGCGCGAGTCTGGCGTGGAAATCCTGTGGAATGGGCCGGCCCAGGAGACTGATTACAGCCGTCAGATCCAAATCGTGGACTCTCTGATTGCACGTCACGTGGATGGCCTGGCGGTGGCCTGCCGGGCTCGCTTTCTGGCGCTCTCCGAAAGCTGGCTGCCTATAATCGCAACGGCAAGAAATGCGATCAGAACGACCCAATGCTGGGGATCTTCTATTCCAATGCCGTAGGGCGGAAGAAAACAATAGTCGAAGACAATGCCGCCCGCGAGCGAAGCGGCAATCGCCTCTCTGAATCCCCACTTTGCGGAGATCAGCCGAACCGCCAGAACGAGGATCAACGAGACGGTAGCGATGTTGAGGTGGCTGAAACGACCCGCAGAGGGCCGCGATTTCCACAAATAATGCCGATCGCAGCGCCAAGGCTGAACAGCTTGGAAATCCTCAGGTCGCGCATGCCCCCCCACGAGACTCAAAAGGTCAGGTGCGCTTCACTCTTGAATTATGCTACTGTCCTGGGCGTCGTGCAAGATCCGCCGGCGGTCGGCCCGCTGCCGGACCAGATGGCTTGCTACTGGACAAAGGACGCGACCTTCCAAGCGAACCGCCGCAAACACAACCTCCGGACAGCGCTTCCGCGACGAAAGGCCTCTGGATGAACTCCCCACGGTGATCCGCGGCGGAAAACCACTGGGGTTAAACCGCCTTCAGGCTACGGCTTCGGGCAGGGCGGGGCTCGCCACGCGCATCCATTTCTTTATATATAGTAGTTTCTGCGGCAAGATGACGCCAGGGGAAGGCAATCACGATGGTACCCCGTTCCGGTGGTCGGCCGAATCTTAGGGGGCTGCCTTATGAAACAGCAGGTTCATAAACTCGTCAAAATCTTCGCTCCCGGCAGCTCCTTGCGCCGGAGGGTCGCCTACAGCCTGGCCATCGTGCGGTTGGTTCTCGTTCCCGTCATCCTGCTGGCGATCTACTATTTGTTTCGAATGGGATGGATTCTGGACCGCGTTGTCAGGATTGACGCCCCGGCGGCAACACTCGCCGACAAGGCCTCCATTCAGATGATGGATGCCCGACGCGCGGAGCGGAACTATTTTCTACTTCACGATCCGGACTACCTTCAAGCCAACCGCGCATCGCTCGCGAGCGTGGAACAAACGATTAACAGGATTCGCGACCTGGAGCCAGAGGAACAACCCGCCACTCAAAAAGCGTTGAATGAAGTGAACTTATACCGGCAACGATTTGAGGCCGCGGTATCGCACATGGAAGAGCCGGGGCGGGCGCCCGTCGAGCGCATTCGGATGGTGGTGCGAGCCTACGAAAGGGATCTGAATGATTTTCTGAGGCAGGCCGGACGCAAGAAACGCTCCCAGCTGATTGACGAGCTCCGCAGTCGGGTGGGCTCGTTCGATGCTCAGATCACGAAGACCGTGGAAGCCGGCGATCCCATCATGAGTCAGGTCTCCGCGGATCTCCAGGTCTCAGCCCAGGAGGTGTTGCAGCTAGCCTCCGACCTTGAACGGCGGAGCTGGGAGCGGGTCCAGCAGAAGCATGCGGAAGCTCACCAATTGCTTTATCGGGCGGAATGGGTGCTCAGCGTCGTCTCAGGTTTTGTCCTTGTGCTGAGCATCTGGATCAGCTTTATCTTGCCCCGCCAGGTAGTGGAGCCACTCCTTGGGCTCAAAGAGGCTGTAGATCACGCAGCGGCAGGGAACTACGAGATTGAATTTGATTTACGGGGCGAAGGCGAGGTTGTGCAGCTCGCGAACAGTGTGCGTAACCTGATCGCCCACGTGCGGCAGAAGGTGTGAGCCGACCTCCTCGCCCTGGTGAAGGTGAAGTTTACCGCATCCTTTCAGGACTAGTGGGCGGATACGCCGGCAAATCAGAGGGCCGCCCCGGGAGTTTCTTCGGGTGGGCCTGGATCTCTTTCATCACCAGCTCTACCGCCTTCTCCAGTTGGGGGTCCTGTCCTTTCATTCCTCTCAGCGCCGACCGTCATCCCGATGCCGAGCGTGCTTTTTTGACTTCGGCGCTCTGTTCGTGCCCTTCAATCGTTCCCGCCGCAGCCTGTGATCTCCCGGATCCAGCGAATCAGCTGCGCGTGCAAGCCTCGCCGCATCCGGTTTTCCTAACAATATTCTTCGAAAACAATATTTTTCGAAGAGAGTAACGGGACCGCCTGTAGTTCCGCCTGCATGTGTAAGGAGCAAATGACAATGTTTGAAACCGCACTCCAAGAGAAGCGTAAGGGTTTGCCGTGGGACCTCATCGCCGGCCTAGTCGGTTTTGCAGTCCTGCTCGTCGTCGGATACTTCCTGGTCACTTGATTTGAACAGGGAAGATCCCCCCTTTGTATTGCTGTCATCCCGCGGCATTTCTCCAGGCAGCGCCTAAAGTTGTTCCCTATTCGTACTGGGAGGGGCTCCAGTAGCTCCAGGCAGCCACCGCGCCGCCGCCTAAGCCGAGGGCGACGAAATAATATGTGGGGTGTCCCCGCAGACCTTGGATGAGAAAATACAGCGCGCCCAGGCCCAGCCCTCCTATGGCGAGGTAGCCAAGAATTTGATAGAAGTCGAGAACCTGGCCCTTCTGACCCTGTAAGGACAGCACGGTGCCGGTGCGTTTTTCGAGGTCCTCCCTCTGCCATTGCTCGATCAATTCCTTCTGCCACTCCGGCATTTCAGGCTGTCCCGGGGGACCTTCCTCGACTGGAGTGGTCCCCCATTTTGAGACAACCAGCTAAGGCTCATGAATGGAGAAGGGTATCCTCGTGGTCGGCCGCTGATCGGCCCTGGCGGACTGGCTGGAGCGGGAGTATGATAACAATAAGAGATTCGACCTCAGAGGGGAGGACTTCGTGAAACAGACCTTTGCGGTCTCTATTGGGGGAGCCGCCGGCCAGGGTGTCGCAACGCCGGGTGACGTCTTTGCAAAAATCCTCACCCGCCGGGGCCTGCACGTCAACGCCTACAACGCTTACCAATCGATCATTCGCGGCGGCCACACCTTTTTAACGATCCGCACCGGTCCCGAGAAGGTGACCAACATGGGGGACCGGATCGACCTGCTCATCCCTCTGAACCAGGACACGATGAACCGCCACCTGGGGCTTCTCGGTTCGGGGGCCGCGGTCATTTACAATGCGGACACGATCCAGCCGGGCATTCCGGCTGACGGTGTGCAGCTTTGCCCGCTGCCCGTTTCTCAACTGGCCGACATCACTCGCAACAAAGTGGCGCAGAACACGCTTGCCATGGGCGCCGGCCTCAATTTGATGGGCGTTGGCTTCCAGCCGCTGGAAGAGGTCTTGACCGAGCAGTTCAAGAAGAAGGGCGAGGCCGTGGTAAACGAAAACGTGGCCGTGGCGCGGGCCGGCTACGAATTCGCGGCGGCCCACTTTAAGCCCTTCCTTAACCCGCTGCCCATGACCGACAACCGCTACGCCGTGCTCAGCGGCAACGTCGCGCTGGCCATGGGAGGCGTGGCTGCAGGCGTAAAGTTTTACTGCGCCTACCCCATGAGCCCCTCGACCGGCGTGCTGCACTGGATGGCCGCCCACGCCCGCAAGGCCGGCGTGATTGTCCGTCAGGTGGAAGATGAGATCGGGGTGATCAACATGGCCATCGGCGCTGCTCATGCCGGGTGCCGCGCCATGTGCGCCACCTCCGGCGGCGGCTTCGCGCTCATGAGCGAGGGTCTCGGCATGTCGGCCATGATCGAGACTCCGGTGGTGGTGATCAATTGCCAGAGAGCCGGGCCTTCGACCGGCGTCCCCACCAAGACCGAGCAAGGCGACCTCTGGCAGATGCTGGGCGCCGCCTTCGGCGATTATCCGCGCGTCATCGCCGCGCCTACTGACATCGCCGATTGCTTCAAGATTATCCCAGAGATCTTCAATATTGCCGATCGCTTCCAGTGCCCCGGTCTGGTGCTGTGCGACCTGCTGCTGTCAGAGGGCAGGCTCAGCGTCGATCCAAAGGATCTGGACTTCAACGTTCCGATCGATCGTGGCGAGCTGATCACCGCGGCCGGCGGGCCGCCCTCCGGGCCGGATCGGGACGGGATCTACAAGCGCTATCTCATCACGGAAAGCGGGGTCTCGCCGCGCGCCATTCCGGGTGTCCCCGGCCACGTTCACACCGCGGCTACCGACGAGCACGACGAAAACGGCGTGCTCCTCAGCGACGAGTACACTAATCCCGCTAAACGCCGCGCCATGATGGAAAAGCGCATGCGCAAGGTAGCCGGCATCGAGGCCGCGGTGAAGCCGCCGGAATTGATCGGTCCCCGCAACGCCGACGTCACCTTGATCGGCTGGGGTTCAACCAAAGGCGTGATCCAGGAGGCCTGCGAAATACTGCACGAGCAGGGTATCTCAGCCAACCAATTGCCCGTCCGGTGGCTGGTTCCTCTAAAAGGCGACGCCATCCTCGACATTTTGAAGGGCTGCCAGCATACCATCATCGTCGAGAACAACTACAGCGGCCAGTTCGCACGCTATCTGCGCAGCGAGACCAGCTATGTGCCGGACGGCTACATCCGCAAGTACGACGGCGAGCCGTTCATGCCGCATCACATCGCGGAGGCAGTGAAAGAACAACTAGCCGGAAAGACCAATCTTTCCGTCCCCAGGCACGAAATCATGGTGTGAGGAGATAAGACATGGCCACCACCGCAGAGGTTTCCAGGCCACTGACATTGGCTGATCTAAAGGGCAAGGTCGATCCCGACTGGTGTCCGGGCTGCGGGGACTTCGGAGTTCTGGCGGCGCTCCAGAAGGCCCTGGTCGAACTGCAGATCCCACAGCACAATGTCGTCACCATCAGCGGGATCGGCTGCTCTTCCAACCTGCCCGGATACATCAACACTTACGGCATGCACACCCTGCACGGTCGGACCCTGGCCGTAGCCACGGGCGTCAAGCTCGCCAACCACGACCTCACCGTCGTGGTGACCGGCGGCGACGGCGACGGCTTCGGCATCGGGGGCAATCACTTCATCCACACCATGCGCCGCAACGTGGATTTGCTCTATATCGTCATGGATAACCAAATCTACGGCCTGACCACGGGACAAACCTCTCCCACCAGCCAGCTGGGCATGAAGACCAAGAGCATGCCCTTCGGCAATATCGAGGCGCCGCTCAATCCCATCGCGCTGGCCCTCGCCGCCGGCGCCACTTTCGTCGCCCGGGGTTTCAGCGGCGAGCAGAAGCACCTGACCGAGCTGATCAAAGAGGGCATCCAACACAAAGGGTTTTCCTTCCTGGACGCCTTCAGCCCCTGTGTTACCTATAACCACGACAACACTTATCAGTGGTTCCGGCCGCGTGTGAAAAAGCTGGAAGACGAGCCTGCTTACGATTCCGCCAACTGGTACGCCGCGATGGAAAAGGCCCAGCTCTGGGGCGAGGAGATCCCCATCGGAAAATTCTTTGAAAGGACCGATATTCCTTCACTCCATGGAGCCGAGCCGGTCCTCGCACAGGGAGGTCCCCTCGCTCACCGCAGCCTGCGGCTGCCCGCTGAAATGAGCCGGGGATTCGCGGAAGAGCTGCTGTAGATTTTGGCGTCCAGGTGTTCCTGGGCCTGAGACGTAACATCCCCAACGGCTGGGACGGCGCGGAGCCCACGGAGAACGAAGGGCCAGTGATCCTGTTCTCTCGAGAAGTCTGTGGGAACCCGGAAGCGGCGCTAGAGCGCGAGTGGCTGGAGACGAACGGGCTGGGCGGATTTTCTTCCTCCACCATCATCGGACTCAACACCCGCCGCTATCACGGATTGCTGACTGCCGCGACGAAACCGCCGGTCGGCCGGTTTGTCCTGCTCTCAAAATTGGAAGAAACCCTGGTAGTCGAGGGGCAGCGCTTTGATCTGTCGGCCAACCGCTACCCGGGCGTGGTCCACCCGCAGGGCTATCAGTATCAAACGGGATTCCGGCTCGATCCTTTTCCCGTGTTCACCTACAAGGTCGGCGGAATCGAGATCGAGAAATCAGTTTTCATGGTTTACGGAGAAAACACCACGGTAGTTCAGTACGAGATACATGGATTGGCGCCAAACTGCTTGCTCGAGGTGCGCCCGCTTATCGCGTTTCGCGATTATCACAGCACGACGCACGCGAACGGAGCGCTGAACCGCGAGGTGGAAAGGGAGTCGGGCCTAGCAACGATCGCGCCCTATCAGGGGTTGCCCGCTCTGCACTTCGCCCATGACGCCGATGAGGTGGACCCCGTCGGCGTCTGGTACCGGAACCTTGAATATGACATCGAACGCGAGCGCGGGCTCGACTATCAGGAAGACCTGTTCAACCCGCTGGTCTTGACGTTCAACCTGAATCATCGCCGCAGCGCAGCCGTGATCGCATCTACGGAAAAGCGCGACATCCGAAGCGTGGCTGGCATGCGCCGGGCGGAAGTCGAGCGCCGTACGGCAGTACTTCAGGCCTCTCCCTGCGACGATCCACTGGTCCGCGCGCTCGTCGCCGCGGCCGATCAATTCATCGTCGCGCGAGGAGACCAAAAGACGATCATCGCCGGCTACCACTGGTTCAGTGACTGGGGCCGCGACACGATGATCGCGCTGCCCGGACTGACGCTCCTCACCGGGGGCGCAGAAGTGGCCAAGAGCATCCTGCTGGCCTTCGCTGCTCACGTGGACCGCGGCATGCTCCCCAACCGTTTCCCGGACGCCGGTGAAGAGCCGGAGTACAACACGGTTGACGCCACCCTGTGGTTCTTTGAAGCCGTGCGGGCCCTCTTGAAGTATACGGACGACTATGGCTTTGTTCGGACCCATCTTTACGAGGTTCTCGTCGGCATCATCGAGTGGCACGTTCGGGGCGCCCGTTACGGGATCCGCGTGGATGAAGACGGCCTGCTGGCCTCAGGCGAGCCCGGCGTACAACTGACGTGGATGGACGCCAAGGTCGGTGATTGGGTCGTTACGCCGCGGCATGGCAAGGCCGTGGAGATCCAGGCGCTCTGGTACAACGCCGTTCGGATCATGGAGGGATTGGCCCGGCGGTTTGACGACGAGGCAGGTCGGGAGCGATATGTCTGTTTGGGCACGCTGGCGAAGGCGAGCTTTAACCGAAAATTTTGGAACGAGGCGGCCGGATGCCTGTATGACGTCGTGAACGGAGAGGCCCGCGACGCCTCGATCCGGCCTAACCAGATCTTCGCCGTCAGCCTCCCCTACACCATGCTTCCTCTCGAAAAGACCCGGAGAGTCGTAGAGGTGGTCGAGCGCGAACTGCTGACGCCGTACGGGCTGAGAAGCCTTGCACCCGGCGATCCGCAATATCGCGGCCGTTACGAAGGCGACCCATGGAGCCGGGACAGCGCCTACCACCAGGGTACAGTCTGGGCGTGGCTGATGGGCCCGTTTATTACCGCCTATGCAAAGGTCAACCGCCGTTCGCAGGCTGCCCGCAGGCGCGCCGCAGATTGGTTGGCTGCTTTCCACGGGCACTTGAGTGGCGGCGGATAGCGTTACCGGCTGGGTCAGTGACGCGAATTGCCACAAGGCGGGCGCCGATCACAAAGCCTGCGCGCAGAAGTGCGCCGCCAAGGGCGCCGCGCTGGTGATCGTCAGCGACGACGGCAAGGTCACCAAAATCCACAATGCCGACGCCGTGAAGGACCATATCGGCGACAAAGTGACGGCGATGGGCAAGGTGGACGGCGACTCGATCCACATCGATTCCGTCAAAGCAGAAAGCTAGCTTGTAAACTCAAGGCCCCGGGAAGTTCCGGGGCCTCTCCCTTCTCGAGGAACTTTCTCCACAAAGGTAGACGTGTAGGCAGTAGGCCGCAGGGAGAGACACTGCGGCGGCGGCAGGGGCGGAGTGCAATTGGAAATGCTCCGAGCCGACTGTTGGAGGATACGTGCCTCCAACAGCCGGGGTGCGCGGACCTTACTGGGCGACGTTATCGGCCGGCTAGCGGGAAGAGTGAATCGGCGTCGGGTTCAG
>JACQDG010000320.1 GCA_016201185.1 Acidobacteriota bacterium
GATACCGACGGTGGGGTGGACATTATCATCGGCGGTGTAGGAACAGGAGGCACCGTCACCGCCTGCGCAGAGGTCCTCAAGCCGAAGAAAGCGGGTCTGCAGGTCATCGCTGTTGAACCAGCGGCCTCGGCTGTCCTGTCGGGTCGATCGAAGGGTCCTCATCCGATCCAGGGCATCGGGGCTGGGTTTGTCCCGGAGATCATGCGAGTGGAGTGGATGGATGAGATCTATCGCGTGGAAACCGACGCGGCCATTACCATGGCCCGACGCCTAGCCGTGGAAGAAGGGCTCTTCGTAGGGATCTCCTCCGGCGCGGCTGCGTCGGCGACGGTCGACATCGCGGCCCGAGAGGGGAATCGGGGCAAATTGATTGTCGTGGTCCTGCCAGATACGGGCGAACGCTATCTTGGCACGCCCACCTTCGCCGAGGTAAAGGAGGCCCACTACGTCGATGTATAAACTTGGCCCATCTAAAGTCCGGTTTGATTTGCGCACAAGTCCTCCGGGCTATGGGTGGGCCCTACTACGAAATTCGGAACGGAACCGCCGCCGTGTGTGCCGCCCTCAGAATCCACGCGGGCCAGTGAGCACCCCATCAGTCGCCCGGGCCCTTCCAGAATCCACCCGTTTGCATCAACTGCGTAGCGAGCGCACCAGCGCCTCCACATCCCCCGCGTTCTGAAACAGCGAAATCCCTGCAATTCCTGCCGCGGCCCGGCACAGCCTGAGGTTCTCCAGCGTAATCCCTCCCAGCGCCAGCACGGGAATGCGGCGGCCTTGGACGGCCTGATCGAGCGCCGCCGGGCCGAGCGGCGGCCCATAAGCCCGCTTGGAAGGTGTGTCGAAGACCGGGCCGAAGACTGCAAAATCAGCTCCTTCTTCGTCGGCGCGGGCCACCTCCGCGGTGGAATGGCAGGAGACGCCGATCGTAAAGCCGGCGGGGACGATCGGGCGGATTCGGGAGGGCGGAATGGAATCGGCGGGCAGGTGCACGCCATCGGCGCCTGCGGCCAGGGCCACGTCCACGCGCTCATTCACCAGTATGCGTGTCCCGTGCGGGTTTGGCAGCGCCAGCGCCGCCTGGACCAGAGCATAAAGCTCGCGCGCAGGCAGGTCCTTTTCCCGGATCTGAAGAAAATCGACGCCTGCCGCGAGCAGCAACACAATGCGGTCCGCGAGCGGCGTGGTGAGTTGCGAGCGGTCGGTGATGGCGTACAGCAGCATGGCTCAGACCCGGCGCTCGATTGACTCATGCTTCAGGCCTTGATATGCTCCCCGCTTACCTCGGCTCTTCATGCTCGACAACACAATCATTGTCCTCTACTTCATTGTCGTCTTCGGCATCGGCCTTTACCACTCGCGACGCCAGCGGACCAGCGACGAATACTTTCTGGCCGGCCACAGCGTGGGGTGGTTCGCCGTGGGCGCGTCTTTGTTTTCCACCAATATCAGCAGCGAGCACTTCATCGGGCTGGCCGGCTCCGGGGCCTCGAGCGGCCTCGCCGTGGGCTGCTACGAATGGTCGGCCAGCTTCTGCCTCTTCCTGCTGGGCTGGCTCTTCGTGCCGTATTACGTGCGCAGCCGCGTCTTCACCATGCCGGAATTTCTGGAGAAGCGCTTCAATGCCAACTGCCGCTGGTATCTCACCATCATCTCGCTCCTGGCTTATATCTTCACGAAAATATCCGTCCACCTTTTTGCCGGCGCCATCCTGATGCGCGAAGTGCTCGGCTGGGACTATCTCACCACCTCGGTGCTGCTGGTGCTCGCCACGGGCGTCTATACGATTACCGGGGGACTCAAGGCCGTCATCTACACCGACCTGTTCCAGTCCTTCGTGCTGATCGCCGGGGCGGTGGTGCTCTCGGCGGTGGGGCTGGAAAAGGCCGGAGGCTTCACCGGCCTGCGCGCCACGCTCCCGCCCGATTTTTTCCACATGATCAAGCCGCTCAACCACCCGGTCTATCCCTGGCTCGGAACCACGGCCGGGACGCTGATCCTGGGCATCTGGTATTGGTGCACCGACCAGGTGATCGTGCAAAAGACGCTGAGCGCCCGGGGCATTTCGCAGGCCCGTGAAGGCACCTTCTTTTGCGCGGGGCTCAAGGTGCTGCCGGTGTTCATTCTGGTGCTGCCCGGCCTGATCGCCAAGTCTCTGTATCCCGACGTGGTCACCGGCGACAACGCTTATCCCACGCTGGTGCTTCGCCTGCTGCCGCCCGGCCTGATCGGCTTGATGGTGGCGGCGTTGCTGGCCGCGCTGATGTCGGCGATGAGCTCCGTGCTCAACTCCTGCTCCACGCTGATCACCATCGACATCTACCGCAAGCTGCGGCCGGCGACCAGCGAGCGCCGCCTGGTGCTGATCGGCCGGGTAGCCACCGCGGCGGTGGTGGTGCTGAGCATCGCCTGGATTCCTTTTATCCGCTACCTGAGCAACGAGATTTATCAATATCTACAGAGCGTGCAGGCTTATGTGGGCGCGCCCATTACGGCCACTTTTCTGGTCGGCGTTCTCTGGCGCGGGGCCACGGGCCGAGCGGCCTTCGCCACGCTGGTCACGGGCGGCCTGCTGGGGGCCACGCGTTTTTTGCTGGACGTTCTACGCAATGTTCTTCACTGGGATCTCGGGCCGCTCAACGCTGTGGTCGCCTTCAGCTTCTTGAACTTCAGCGTCATCGTCTTCGCCCTGTGCGTGGTCCTGATGGTGGTGCTGAGCAAATTGTCCGCGCCTCCCTCGGCTGAGGCAGTCTCAACTCTTACTGTCCGATGGGATGCCGCGGCCGCCCCGGGCGCGGTGGCCTCGCGGAGCGGCAAGGACGTACTGTGGACCCTGCTGGTCGGCGGGACGATTTTAGGACTGTGGTTTCACTTCCGGTAGCCCGGTTGAATCCGCCACGTTGATTTGCAAACGACCGAGTCTCTTTCACCGCAGAGGCGCAGAACACGCCGAGATTCGCAGAGGCTAATGTTCTTTCGGGACAATGACGACTTGCCTCATTGGCTGCTCTCCTTTTCCGCCGGAGCGTAGTAGCTTTCCCCCGCGCAGGCCCTGCACAGCGTCCGCCCGTCGCGAACCACCTCGCGGCGGAAGTTGATCGTTTCGCCGCACTGGGCGCAGACGGCCTTCTCGCCCTTCCAGCCGGGCAGGTCTTCGGGCAGGACGCGCACCTGGACCCACTGGTGGGAAAACAGGTCCTCGTCGGCCATTTCGCGGTAGGCTTTCATTTGCTGCTGGTTCTTGTTTGCGATTTCCGGGTAGAGCCGGCGGGCCAGGTCCTTGGAGCTGTCCCTGGCAGCCACGCGAACGGCGCGGCCGCTGGCGAGGTCGACGAACGTGGCGGCCACCTTGCCGAAGTCTCGGAACTTGAGCGCGCGCTTGCCCAGTCGGCAGCCGGTGACCACGGCGACGGCGTCGGTGGCGCAGCGGTCGATCTCCACATAGGTGACCAGCCGTTTGCGGTCGCGCCCGGTCGGGTCCTCAATCCCCAGCAGCTCGAGCCCGTGCAGCGCCAGCCGCAGGCCGAGGATCTGCCCGGCGCAGATGTGGCCGTGGGCCTGATGGGCCAGCTCCACATACTCCTCGAAAGCTTTCATGAAACTATTCCGAGCGAAACTCGAACAGCTCGTTATCGACGTGCACGCGGAGGATTCCCGGTCCCAGAGGCTTGCCTTCGTTGACGAAAAAGACCGCGCCGTCGGTGGAGTCCTTCGGGCGCAGGCGGGTCCGCACCAGGGCGATGGCCGAAGCGGCCGCTGCCGCCTTCAGGCCCGCCGCGCTCCCCATAGCCAGCGCCGCCTGGCGCCGCTGCTCGTAGCCATTGTTGGACCGAAGCTTCTCGGCTCCGTAAATGGCCCGTTCGTAGGCCGTCACCAGCTTGATGACATCGTTGCGCCCGCCGTGCTGCTGCAGTTCGGCGATCACCTGCTGCTCGGCAGCGGCGGTGATGGCGCGGCCCTCGGGCGACTCAAAGCTGAACCAGCTCGGCTGTACCGTGCGGGGGGAACTGCTTCCGTTGATGACCGCGACCTGCAGGACGGCGTAGCTCCGCACCTGCAACGGCATTTCCGCACACATGACCGTGACGCCCGACTTGGTGAGGGTTTGATACTTCAGGCCGTTCGAATAGAACTCGATCACCTGCCCCCTGAGGAAGCCGCCGAGCGCGAACAGCATCATTAGGAGACGACCCGCCAGCATATGCTTATGATACAGTATAAAGTTTCCTCAGGCCGTAAAGGCTCCGGGCGGCTCGCGCCATGCAACCGCTGACCAACCTTCTTCCTTTAGAGTACCTGCGCATCGCCGAAGAGGTAAAGGTCCCTCTATCTAACTTGGTGAAGGCCATCGCCTTGCTCGAGGAGGGCGCCACGGTTCCCTTCCTGGCCCGGTATCGCAAGGAGGTCACCGGCAACATGGACGAGGAGCAGTTACGCCTGCTCCAGGAGCGGCTGGAGTACTTCCTGGAGTTAGGGGAACGGCGCCGGACCGTGTTGCGCTCGATCGAGGAGCAGGGCAAGCTGAACCCCGAGCTGCGGGCCCGGATCGAGGCCACGCTTCAAAAAAACGAGCTCGAAGATCTCTACCTGCCCTACAAGCCCAGGCGCAAGACCCGGGCCGACGCCGCGCGGGAGAAGGGCCTGGGACCGCTGGCCGAGTGGCTTTGGGCCCAGCAGCCGGACGGCCGCGCGCCCGAGGCGTTCGCTGCAACCCTGCTCCAGCCGGAGAAGGGTGTAGAAACCGCCGAGCAGGCCCTGGCTGGGGCCCGGGACATCCTGGCCGAGCGGATAAGCGATGAAGCAGAATTCCGCAAGACGTTGCGCCAGACGGTGTGGGACGAAGGGGTGATCCTCGCTCGCAAGAGCGACAAGGCCGACGAGCTGGCCAAACAGCAGAAAGAACCGCGATCGAAGTACGAAACCTACTACGACTTTCACGAGCCGGCGGCCAAGATCCCTTCTCACCGCCTGCTGGCTGTCCGCCGTGGGGTCAAGGAGGGGTACCTGCGCTCGGAAATCCAGCTCGACGATGCCAAACCCCTGGCGTTCATCCTTTCGCGCGTGATCCGGGACCGCAGCTCTGTGTTCGCGCCGCAGCTCGAAGCGGCGGTGCGCGACGCTTATCAGCGGCTGCTCTATCCCTCCATCCAGAACGAGGTGTGGACGGCCCTGAAAGAGCGCTCCGACGCCGAAGCTATTCACGTCTTCAGGGAGAATCTTCGGACTCTGCTCCTTTCCGCGCCGGCCGGCCCCCTAGCCGTGCTGGGCGTGGATCCAGGCTTTCGCAACGGTTGCAAAGTGGCTGTGGTGGACCAGACGGGCCAGTTCCTGGAAAGCGCGACCGTCTACCCGCACGAGCCCCGCAACGAAACCGAGGCGGCGCGGGCCGGGCTTAAGGACTTGATCGCGCGTCATAACGTGCGGGCCGTGGCCATCGGCAACGGGACGGCTTCCCGGGAGACGGATCTTTTCGTGCGGGCCCTGATCCGGGACGAGAAGCTGGAAAATGTCTTCTCCATCGTGGTGAGCGAGGCCGGGGCCTCGGTCTACTCCGCCTCGCGGCTGGCGCGGGAGGAATTCCCCGATCTGGACGTGAGCCTGCGCGGGGCCGCCTCCATTGCCCGCCGCCTGCAGGACCCGCTGGCCGAGCTGGTGAAGATCGAGCCCAAGGCCATCGGCGTCGGGCAGTACCAGCACGATGTTGACCAGGCGAAGCTCGAGCAGGGCCTGCAAGGCGCCGTGGAAAGCTGCGTGAACCGGGTCGGCGTGGAGCTGAACACGGCCTCTTTCGCCCTGCTGAAATACGTGGCCGGGCTGAACGAGCGGGTGGCCAAGCGGATCCTGGAATTTCGCCGTCAGAACGGCCCGTTTCGCTCGCGGCAGCAGTTGAAAGAGGTGCCTGGTTTCGGCGACCGCACCTTCCAGCAGGCGGCCGGCTTTCTCCGCATCCGTAGCGGGGAAAACCCGCTGGACCGCACGGCGGTTCATCCGGAGTCCTACGCGGTAGTAGGGAAGATGGCGGCCTCGCTGATCGTGAGCGTCGAAGAGCTGATCTCGCGTCCGGAACTGGTGGAGCAATTGAAGCTCGAAGAATTTCAGACTGCAACCGTCGGTCTGTACACGCTGGGGGACATCAAAGAAGAGGTTCTACGGCCGGGCCGCGATCCGCGCGAAAAGTTCGCGGCGCCGCATTACCGGGACGACGTGCTGCAGATTTCCGACCTGAAGGAGGGCATGGAACTGGAAGGCATCGTCACCAACGTGACCAACTTCGGCGCCTTCGTGGACGTGGGCGTGCA
>JACQDG010000325.1 GCA_016201185.1 Acidobacteriota bacterium
CGCGACATGACCCGCGAAATGGGCAAGGTGCTCGAAGAAACCCGCGGCGACGTGCAGGAAGCCATCGACATGGCCCTGTTCATGGCCGGGGAAGGTCGCCGGCTTTACGGGCAAACCACGCCGTCGGAGCTGCCCGACAAGTTCTGCCTGACGGTGCGGATGCCGGTGGGCGTCTGCGCCCTGATCACGCCATGGAATTTCCCCATGGCGATCCCGTCGTGGAAAATCCTGCCGGCGCTGGTGTGCGGCGACGCGGTGGTGATCAAGCCGGCCACCGACACGCCGCTGAGCTGCTGGAACTTCGTACGGATACTGCACGAGGCGGGCGTGCCGCCGGGCGTGCTGAACCTGGTGACCGGGCGCGGGTCCGAAGTTGGCGAGCCGCTGCTGGCCGACCCGAACGTGCGGCTGGTTTCCTTCACCGGCTCGACCGAAGTGGGGCGCCGCATTTCCTCAGCTTGCGCCCCGGGCTTCAAACACTGCAACCTGGAGATGGGCGGCAAGAACGTCATCATCATTCTGGACGATGCCAATCTCGACTTGGCCGTGGACGGTTGCCTGTGGGGCGGCTTCGGCACCACCGGCCAACGCTGCACCGCCACCAGCCGTGTGGTGGCCCAGGAAGGAGTGTACTCCCGCTTTCTCGACCGCTTCGCCGAGCGGGCCCGCTCGCTGCGTGTGGGCGACGGCTTGGATCCCGCGGTGCAGGTGGGTCCGCTCGTCAACCAGAAGCAGCGTGAGACGGTGGCCGGCTACGTGGAGGTGGGAAAGAAGGAAGGAGCGCGGCTGGTCTGCGGCGGCCAACCGCTCGACGAGCCGGGACTCGGCGGCGGCTGGTTCTTCGCCCCCACCATCTTCGCCGACGTCGATCCGAAAATGCGCATCGCCCAGGAGGAGATCTTCGGTCCGGTAGTATCGGTAATATCCTGTAAGAGCCTGGACCAGGCCATCGAGATCGGCAACGGCGTCTCCTACGGGCTTTCCTCGTCGATCTACACCCGCGACATCAACGCCGCCTTCCGCGCCATGCGGGAGATGTACACCGGGATCTTCTACGTGAACGCCCCCACGATCGGAGCCGAGGTGCATTTGCCGTTCGGCGGGACCAAGGAAACCGGCAACGGCCACCGCGAAAGCGGCCTGGCCGCGCTCGACCAGTTTTCCGAGTGGAAGTCGATTTACGTGGACTACAGCAACCGCTTACAGCGGGCGCAGATCGATACTGAGTGAGACTTATTTTCGAGCTACGACGAGGAAAATACCTGCCATCAGGCTGAGCCAGTTGACCAGGATCAAGCTCATGGCCCATCGGAAACTAGTTCTAAATTCGGCTCGCAGGTCAGCCATCTGAGCTTCTAGGCCCGTCCTTGTGTGGTCCATTTCGGCCCTTACACCGTCGAAGCCGCGGTGCATTTCCGAACGCAGATCATCAATGCGCTTCGTCAGCTCCTTGTAGGAGCCCTCCAGGCCGGCGATTCTCACTTCCAGCGTGCTTTCCGGCATGCAACTTCATAGTAGCATGATAGGGGTATACTCTTTGGTGCTTCCAGTGAGTTGAAATCAGGAATCTTGAGGAGAACACAGACATGATGCGAAGGCGCGCCATTGCCGCAATTCTCTTTCTGTCCGTTGCGGCGACCGGCCGCAGGCCGAAGCGCTGGCCGTTTCGGGCGACAGCATCCTGGCCATCGGCAGCAACGAGGAGATCCAACGCTACCACGGTTCCTCCACCAAGGTGATCGACCTCGGCGGCAAGCTGGCCGTTCCGGGGTGGATCGAGGGTCACGGCCACTTCACCGGCATCGGGCAGGCGAAGATGAACCTGGACCTGCGCAACGCCAAAGACTGGGACGTGATCGTCGCCAAGGTCGCCGCGGCGGCCAAGAAAGCGAAGCCCGGGGAATGGATCCTGGGCCGGGGATGGCACCAGAAGGACTGGAACCCGGCGCCGTCGCCGAACGTGGAAGGCTTCCCGGTGCACAAGACCTTGAGCGAAGCCTCGCCGAACAACCCTGTGATGCTGGTGCACGCCAGCGGCCACGCGTCGTTCGTCAACGCCAAGGCGATCGAGCTCGTCGGAATCGACAAGAACACCGCACCGCCTTCCGGGGGCGATATTCTGAAGGATGCCGACGGCAATCCGACCGGTCTGCTGCGGGAGACGGCCCAGGGACTGGTGCGGAGAGCGCTCGAAAAAGACCGTAGCAAGTGGACCCCCGAGCAGCGAAACGCCGAGCTGCAGAAGCAGATCGACCTGTCGGTGGAAGAGTGCCTGGGCAAAGGCATTACCACTTTCGAAGACGCCGGGTCTTCGCTCGAAGTGATCCAGGCGCTGAAGAAGCGGGTGGACGAGGGTCGCATGGGCCTACGGCTGTGGGTCATGATCCGCGCAGCTTACGAGCAGCTCGAGAAGAACCCGGCCTCCTATAAGCTGATTGATTTCGGAGACAAGCGGCTGACCGTGCGGGCGATCAAGCAAGGCATGGACGGCGCCTTAGGGCCGCGCGGCGCCTGGCTGCTCGAGCCCTACGACGATCTCCCGACGAGCTCCGGCCTGAATACCCAGAGCATCGACGACATCACCAAGATGGCGGAGCTGGCCATGGCCAACGGCTTCCAACTTTGCGTTCACGCCATCGGCGACCGGGCCAATCGCGAGACGCTGAACATTTATGAGAAGGTGTTCCACGAGCACCCGGACAAGAAAGACCTGCGCTGGCGCATTGAGCACTCGCAGCATCTCAGCGCCGCCGACATCCCGCGTTTCGGGCAGCTCGGCGTAATCGCCGCCATGCAGGCCAACCACTGCACTTCGGACGCCCCTTACGTGCTCGCGCGCCTGGGCCCTAAGCGGGCCGAGGAAGGCGCTTACGTGTGGCAGAAGCTGATGAAATCCGGGGCCATCGTCACCAACGGCACGGACGCCCCGGTGGAGGACGTGAACCCCATCGGCTCGTTCTACGCCGCCGTCTCCAGGAAGCTGAAGGATGGCTCGGTGTTCTACCCCGACCAGCGCATGAGCCGCATGGACGCGCTGATGTCCTACACCATCCTCAACGCCTTTGCCGCGTTCGAGGAAAAGGCCAAGGGCTCCCTGACGCCCGGCAAGCTGGCAGACGTGACCGTCCTTTCCAAGGACATCATGACCGTCCCCGAGGACGAGATTCCTTCGACGCAGGTGGTGTACACGATTGTCGGCGGGAAAGTGATGTACCAGAACCGGAAGCCGATGTAGCGAGCCGGCCAGAACCTGCTCTTATAGGCCAGACTTGACCTTGCAGGCCTCGCTGTCGGATTAGGTCAGGCGCGTCAGATGTGCTACGCCATGTGCATAACTTCCTGGTGGCCCGTGATCCAGGATATGATAAGCGGTTATGGAGATCTCCAACAGGAGGATCTGGCAACAGGCCGCCGGCGACACCGACCGAGACTATTCCGACATTTGCCTCAAGTGGGACATCATCTTGAATGGACCTGGACACCTTGGACCATGGCCGATGTGTGAGAGCGCTCTCCGGGACGAGGGATGGTCACCCCGGAAAATCACGGACCTCCGGCGTTTCGCAGTTGAAATGGCTGACGGTGATCTTGTGATCCTGCGAATGGGCACGAGCAAGGTTCTCGCTGTTGGACAGGTCGTTGGGCCGTACCTTTGGTGTGATGAGTTCGGCGACATCGACGGGTGGAGGTTGCAGCATGTGCGGCGGGTGCGCTGGCTATGGAAAGATCAGTCCTCCCCTAAGACGTTCGACACATACGCACTGAAGCTAGGAGATACGACACAGCTTCTGGCCGCCGGGAGCCCGGTCGAGGGCTGGCTGGGAACCCTCGACATCTCACACGAGGCACTTACCCGTCCTTTACCAGAATTGCCCGAAGCTAAGCAGACCGAAACATCCATCGCAGAGATTTCGGAGTACTTGTTTGATCACGGCGTTGCGAGCGTTGCAATCACGAACCTGGTCAGCGAGATCGGAGAGCTGACACGGATCGCAAAGTGGTATCAACGTTCAAGCAAGCCATCCGAGCACGAAACAGTGGCATATCTTGTGGTGCCTCTCTTGCGGGCCCTCGGTTGGACACCGCAGCGCATGGGAGTGGAATGGAACAGCGTTGACGTTGCTTTATTTGAGCGGCTCCCGCGAAGTGACGCGACTCTTCAAATCGTCGTCGAGGGCAAGAAAATGGACAACTCTTGCCTTACCGCCAAACCGCAAGCGATGTCGTACGCGCACGGCAAGAGCGGATGTCATCGCCTGATTGTGACTGACGGCCTCCGCTATGGTGTCTATGTCCGCCGTACGAGGGGAACGTTCGGCCTGTATGCTTACTTGAACCTCACCCGACTCAGACGAACCTACCCGGCAATCGAGTGCAGAGGCGCTGAGGAGGCACTTCTGGCAATGGCTCCGGAGTGGAAGCCAGCCGAGGAAGTTGAGATCCGTCCTGCGTATGCCCCCGAGGCTCAGGGCAGATAGTCGGTTATACGGAAGTTGGGAACTCCGGCCCGGAGTCCTACCAGGTGTTTGCCAACTGGCGACTCGTCGGCGCTGTCCGTAAGGTCGAGTTCAGACTACTGCACCTAGTGTCGTGTCCCAGAAGTTTGCGGAAGAATTCAAGCGCCAAGCCCGGCCTCTGTCATTCCGAGCGCAGCGAGGAATCTGCTTTGTTTGACAACGTGAACAACAGATCCCTCGCTTTCGCTCGGGATGACAGGCTGCTGGCCCCTTTTCGATTTATTCTGCGAACCTCTGGGACAGGACACCAGCTCGAATCAGCGCACGACGGTCACAGTGGCAGGCTCTATTTGGTATCCGTCATCCTCGGCCGTCTTCACGGCCGCGGAGCGCAGGATGTCTTCGCCGGCGTCGTGGGGGGCGCCGGGCGCGGGCCGCCGGATCACTTCCTCGCCCACCTGGATGCGGATCAACCACCTCTTCTTCTCGGAATCCCAACGTATTTCTGCACGGTCCGCTCGTGTCATCTTCGTCTCCTTACAAGCAGCTTGCCAGGTGACTCCATTTTAACCTCCGCCGGGGCGTCGGGATATGCGAGACGGCAGCTCCAGCGCCGACGAGCTGGAGCCTCTTCTCGGCAAGGAACTTCCGAAAGCGCGCCTCCTCTTCCGGATACCGCACTGGCCCGAGAAGCCGGGATGCTTAAGAGAGCGGCTAGAAACGGGATGAAGGCGGATACTTGTACTGGGCGCATAAGAACGTCGTCCCCGTGGCGCACTATTGTAGTACGACGGCCTGGCCGGCTGTTCCATTGTGGTAACTTAAGGCGTTCCGGCACGTCGCTGAGCCGGCCGGCCGCCTATGCTGCGCTTCCCCTGGACCCTGGGCTTCCTGTTCCAGTTGCTCATGCTTATCCACTTTTTTCGCCGCCGGCCGGAGGGCTATTGGTTTTTCCTGATCTTGTTCCTGGGCCCGCTGGGAGCGTTGATTTACTTTGTGATGGAGGTCGTGCCCGACCTGCGGCTCAAGCCGCCGGCGATCGCACGCTTCGAGCGCAAACGACGGCGCCAGTGGCTGGAGCACTTGGCCCATGAAGTTCCCACCCTGGAAACCTTGCAGGAACTAGGTGAAATCTACGCAGCCGATGGACAGCACGCCCGGGCCGTGGAGCTGTTCACGAGGGTGCTGGAGCGCGACCCCGATTCCCGCGAGGCCCTGTATGCACGGGGCAAGAGCCTGGTCGAGCGGGGCGAAATCGAGCGCGCCGTCGCCGACCTCGAGCCGGTGTTCCGCGCCGAGCCTGCCTATCACTTCTATGACGCCGCCCTCACCCTGGCCGAATGCTGCGAGCGGCTGGGACGCGACGAGGCGGCTCGGACGACCTACCAGGACGTCCTCGGGCGCACCTCGATTTCAAGGGCGTATTACGGCTATGGGAGACTTCTCGCCCGGCTCGGGGAGACGGAGAAGGCCCGCGAGATGATGCAGCAGATTCTCGCCAAGAAGCCCACTCTGCCGCGTTATTTGCGGCGCCAGGAACGGCCGTGGTTCCGCAAGGCCGAGACTTTTCTGAAGACGGGCAGCGCGCCGTGAACGATTGGTGAGTCGGAATAAGTCCTACCACTCCGGCAGCGGCAGCTCCTGCGCCAGGATCCTCCGCGAAAGCTCCGTAATGTCGTCTTCCATCGCCCGGTCTGCTTTCACGAACGAGCTGAACGAGCGTATGGCGCGATAGACCGGGCGCGTGCCGGCGCCAAGCCTGGCAGCGGCCCCGCGCAGGTCGATCGCCTGGCAAGCGGTGAGCAGCAGGATCGATACGGCGTCGCGGGTTCGTTCCAGCGCATCGCGGGCGGTGAGGGCGGCATGGACGCCGAGGCTCACCATGTCTTGGTTGTACTGCTCGGTCGGGAGGGGGTGGATCGTGCTTGGAGAGGCCAACTGGCGCACGGCGCATGCCAGCGCCGTCATGCTCAATTGCATGCCTTTGAAGCCGGTGTTCACGCCCGTGTGGGCCGCCAGCGCCGGCGGCAGGCCGTTCGAGAAACGGTCGTCCACCAGCACGGCCATCAGGGCGTTTGCCCAGTTGGCAGCCGTGGCCAGATCGAGCTTCAGCCCGTCCAGGGCGCGGGCCGTGTGGCCGCCGTAGAAGTTTCCGGTGTGGAAGATGTGTCCGGTGCCGGGGTCGACCAGCGGGTTGTCGTTGGCCGAATTGGCCTCCGTCTCGAGGACCGGCCGGATTTGCCGCAGCGTGTCATACATTGGTCCAATACCTTGTGGGATGCAGCGGACCGAGTAGCCGCTCTGCACCGATTCCGAGGCGCGGCTGGCGCCGGCCCGCCGCTCGCCCTGGATATCGCGTCTCACCTCGGCCGTAGAGCGCAGGGACGCGGAGCCTTCGAGGAGCCGCCGCAAGTAAGCGCCCACGCGCTTTTGTCCTTCATGCCCCTTCACCCGCTGGACCCACTCGTGATAAGGCTCCGGCGAAGCGCCCAGCGCTTCCACCGACAGGGCGGCCGCCGCCAGGAAGGCCCGCAGCACGGCGTCGGCGTCCTCCACCA
>JACQDG010000019.1 GCA_016201185.1 Acidobacteriota bacterium
CGCCCTTTCCACGCGGTTAAACCGGGGGTGCAGGTTGAGAAGCTTGAGTCCGGAAAGCATTCGCTGATGACAAATCTGGGGCCTCCGGAAGCGAGCTGGCGCAGGCTCTGGCCGTCAATGCCCCTGGGGATCTCCAGTCCCAGCACATCCAGAACAGTAGGCAGGATATCCACCAGGCTGACGGGTTCTTCCACCACGGCTTTCTGGCTGGTATGGGGGTACCGAATCAACAGGGGGACGTGAACCACGTCCTGATAGACCGAAACTCCCGCGTGCCCGACCAGGCTCCTTTCCCCAAGCGCCTGGCCGTGATCGGAAGTGATGAGGAGGAGGGAGTTTTCGTACAGACCGAGGTCCCGGAGCTGCTGCAACAACTTGCCCAAATGAAAATCGAGGTAAGCGATCCCGCCGTCATACTGGGAGAGCAAGTGCTGCCGCTCCCTTTCAGTCACTTGTTCCCGGAGTTTATTCACGTGCCATTGCAGCACATCGCAGCGCTCCGGAGTGATTGTCGCGTCCTTGCCGGGAAACAAAGTGTCAAACGGCGGCGGCGGCACCAGCGGTTGGTGCGCGTCCATGTAGTTGAGAAACAGGAAGAAGGGACGGCCGTACTTGCGCGCCCGATCAAGCAGAGGGAAGGCCTGACGGTTGACACTCTCCGCCTTCTGGTGCAGCTGGCCGGCAGAGACGGAAGAGGTCGGCTGGAGCTTGCGCAGGCCGGCTGCGAGAAAGAACCTCGGGAGTTGCACGAATGCCGGCGGCATCCCGAACACGGAATAGTAAACGAAACCCTGGTCCAGACGAAACCCGGGCCCGAGATAGCTGTCGTTCGCCGCGACGCCCATGGTGTGGTATCCATTCTCGGACAGGATTTCAGCCAAAGTGTGGAACTTGTCCGCCAGAGGATAGCCGGCCTCATTGTCCGTGTTCTCGCTGGGCCCGCTAAGCCGCGCTCCGTGCCGTCTGGCGTAAAGGCCGGTGAACAGCGATGCATGGCTCGAAAGGGTGATGTTAGAGGAGGAAATGGCCTGGGAGTACAAAGTCGCCTCCTCGGCAAATTTTTTCAGATTGGGGGATGTATCTCGCTCATAACCATACACGGAGAGGTGGTCCGCGCGGACCGTGTCCATGACAACCAGGACCACATTCGGGGGGGCGGCTTTCCCTATGGCAGCCATCAGAGGATGCCGGTACTCCAGAAAAAAGGCGGTCCCGAGAACAATGGCCACGAGCCCGGCCAGGCGGGCGAGAGGTTTCCAGAGAACGACCTGCCGAGCTTCCACCGCGTTGCCTTCCGGGGCCGCCAGCGCTTTCTGGATGAGCCTGCCTGTGAGGGAAACGGCAAGCAAATAGGCCAGAACAGTGCCCGCCTTGACGGCGGTCGGGCTATGTAGCAATAGTTTCCTGCTCATCCAGGGCAGGCCCAGCAGCAGGAGGCTGAGGCTCCAGGGGTTCAGGAAGAAACCAAGCTGTTCAGCCAGGGAACCCGACCCGGCGCTCCATGCCAGCCCCGCAGTCAGCAGCACGCTAACCAGGAACCGGACCCAGATGGACGGGCTGGGGTAAGACCAGACGGCCAGGTTAATGGCCAGGGCCCAGATCAGGGTGGAGGCCGCCGCGGCGGAAATCAGTCTTGTGACTTTTCCCTTGACGAGAATCGGGATTCGTCGGGCCGCCACGCCGATGGCCAGCCCGCTTAATCCCCCCAGGAGGAGCCCCAGGGCCCCGTAGATGCTGAAAAACAGAGCAGTCTCTTGCCATTCCGGCAGCGGGGCAGAAAAGCTGGGTTGGCCCAGCCGGGGAAGTATGGATAAGAAGCAGCATTCCACCACGGCGTAAGCCGTCCATGCCATCAGTCCCTGGACTGCGCCGGCAACAACTGTGCCCCACAGCCCTTGTTCAGTAGATTTCATCCTTTACAGCACAACCCCAAATCGGCCCTTAAGCAACAATGCGCTAAGTGTTGAAGTTACCACAAAAATTACAAGCCAATGAAGATTGAATCCTGCCAGGCGCAGGGAGGCGGGTGGGTAGTTCACCTCGACCCAATCTACCGCGTCACTGCCCAGGCGCGGTTCCCCGGGATGCCAAAGCAGGTCGGCCGTTGACCGCACGCGTCGAGCCGACAGGATATGCCGGGGCGTTCCCGCCTCTATGTCTTTCTCCAGTTTTCCCCAGGGGAATACCAGCCGCAGGCGCCCGGAGACATTCCGCAGCGGCCGCAGGCGCCACTGGATGCTTCGAGCGCTCAGGACACGCACAGCCGGAGTCTCCACGATGATCCCAGGCGGCGCATGCAGAACCGGGGCCGGAATCGAGACGTCGATCGGTTGCCGCAATCGCACGGTCACCATGGCCGCTCTGCCCACCGGCAGCGGCGCCCGTCCGTAGAACCGGTCCAAGTGTATCAGCAGTAGAATCATGGGCAGGGTGGCGAACAGCGCCGGTCGCAGCATCAGGCGGAGATAACGGAGATTGTCCCAAAGGAGAGCCTTCAGCGCCCGCCACACCACCACCGGCTCCTCGCCGTATAGACGCATTTCGAGGAGATGCGCCTGCAGCCGTTTCTTCGTCGAGAGGATCGAAACCGGGTTGGAGGTCTTGCGGAAAACCCAGAGCAGCCCCGCCCCGGCCAGCACGCTGACCGGAATCAGGCTCAGCAGCGGCCGGGCAAAGCCGAAGAGAGAAACATATCGTTCCAGCAAAACCCCGATCACTTTGTTGAGAATCTCCAACGTCGAGCCCACCTGCCCGCGGCCTACTCGAGGTACCCCAGCCCCTTCAGTTTCTTCACAATTTCCTCGTTCGATTCCGCTTCCTCGATCTTGGCCAGTTCCTTCTCCAGCAGGTGGACGACGAATTCCTGGGGCGAGGAGTAGCCGGCCGCCTTGGCGCAACGCTTGACCCTCGGCCAGAGGTCCTTGTCCAACTTGATGCTGGTGGATAACATTCTTACTCCCCAAGACCGCGGGCGCTAATAGATCGGCCGGCCAATCATTCCCCCGGCGGGGGAAATTCCGAATTCCTTCAGTATTGTCACGGTCACGTCGTAGAGCTGCGGGTCGGCAAGGCGCGCTTTGCGGTTGGCGAACAGCACGCCCGGCACGTATTTCGCGGCGATGCAATGATCGCCGATCCACGCTTCGGTATTATTCTCGATCACCGCCGCCGGCACGGCGCCCAGCGCCGTCTGCCAGGAGGCGCGGTATCCCCGCTCGTAGCCCACGATCAGGTCCGGCGCCTGCTCGAGCGATGAACCGTGAAACAATTTCCGCGGCGAGTAAACTTCGCCCACCACGGCATCTCCCGTTTCCGGATCGCGGAACTCCAGCAAACGCTCGGTCAGCCTTCTCTCTAAGTCGTCGCTCTGGGGGCCGGGCAAGACAATGCCGCCCGGCTCCCGGCCCGCCAGGTTCAGGTAGAGGCCGTTCAGCCCCAGGGCGTACGCCTGCGTGCGGGACCAGTCCACGTGAGCAAACAGCTCTTCGTTTCCCGTATTCTGCGGCTCATCCAGCGCCAGGAAATTCTCCCGCAGCAGCCAGGTGTTCAGATGAACGGCGCGCCGGAAGCTCGAAAAGCCATGATCGGAAAGGACGAGCAGCGTCCCATCCTCCCCCATCTTCTCCCTGGCCCTTCCCACCGCACGGTCGATGGCCCGGTAGATCTCCAGCAATTCCCCATCGTACTTCTCCCACAGGATATGCGAGTTCTGATCGATGCTCGAAAAATAATGGAACAGCAGCCCTGTCTCGAAATGTTCCAGCTCGTATTGGAACAAGCGCAGGCTTTCCATCATAACCAGCCGGCTTTGGGCCAGGAACTCCTCGTGGCTGAGAACGCCTGCCCGCACCGCGGCCGTGTCCTCCGCGATGCCCTGGGTATAGAAGAGTCCCACGGCCCGGGCCAATTCCCGGCTGTACGGCGAGGGCGTAGAAATCGGCAGCTCGGGATCTTCGGGGTCGATGTTGACCGGACTCACGTACAGCCGGAAAACCGGACGCACGCCGCGCAGGTAGACGCGAAAAATGCCGGAGGCTTGGCGCAGGCCCGGAATTAGAGGAAACTCCGCCCTCTGCCACCCCGACCACTCGCCTTCCTTCAGCAGCACCTGTGTTTCCCCGATGTCCAGCCGCGCCACCGGCTCGCTGGGATCGAGATGCACCACTAACGGACATGACGCCCGGGGCCGTTCCTTGCGAAATGTGTTCACCGGCCCGTCAATCGGCAGTTCAACCTGATAGTTAGAAACATTCACGCGAACAATCCGGCCCCCCGGGACTTGCCGGGTCTGTTCCTGCGGGTCGCCCGTGAAGTAAGTGAAGGTGCCGAAAGTGCCGCGCATGTCGGGCGTCCCCATGCCTGCCAGGGACCTCGCCTTCGATTCGGCCGGCGGAAAATTGGCCGGCATGCGAACGATCGTCCCCGGCACCCCATCCTCGGCCAGAATCTGCCAGAAGGCTCGCCCCCGGCGCAGAGACCGGACCTGGCCCCCCGTGAGTGGAAACACGAACGGGCCTATCGTCAATGAGCGACCTGGCTCGGCTGTCTCAGCCATGGAAGAAAACGGCATCCTGGTGGCCGGGTCCCGGTGCACAAAGTCATAAATACCGTGGCCTCCCGGGTCCATGCCGGTGATAACCGTGGACCACGCTACCGGGCTTTGCGGCGGGATGGTGGTGGCCAGGCGCTGGAAACTTCCCTGCTGGCGGAGCCGGTCCAGGTTCGGCAGCGCATCCATGCCGTCGACTCCGAGGACGATCATCCTTCTATTGCCGGCTCGGCCCGGAAGGCGGGCGCAACTGGCCTGGAAGAGAAGCAGGGCAACAATCAGATGCGAGACCCACCGCGGCAACCCCGGCCTGCTCATGCCCCGTCTGCACCCTCAGCGAAGCGAAAAAGCGACTTGCCATCCATGTAGCCGGGCGCCTCGATACCAAACAAGGCCAGGGTCGTAGGGGCCAGGTCCTCGATGCCGGGATCCTCGGCATCGATTTTACGGTTGGAAAACAGCACGCCCGGCACCAGGACCGGGTCGATACAGTGGTCGCCACTCCAGGCTTTGAGGTTGTCTTCGATCACCCGGGCGGTCGTCTTGCCCAGCGCAGCGTCCCACGAAGTGCGGTAGCCGTCGTTATAACCGACGATCAGGTCCGGCGCGGCCTCAAGGTAGGGACCTCGGTACAGCGTATCGGTGGCATACACCCGGTTGATGGCGACCTGGTTCTGCTCCTCGTCCCGCAGGCCGGACAGTTTTTCGATAAGCTCCCGCTTGAGCGCCTCGCTCTCCGCCCCGGGCGCCACGATCCCCTGAGCCTCGCGCCCTTTCTGGTTGATGTAGAGGCCCGCCAGCCCGAACGTATAGGCTCTGGTGCAGCTCCAATCGACTCCTTGGAGATACGCACCGCCGCCTGTCCTGGCGCCGTTCTCCAGGGCCAGGTATCCATTTTGGTTGAGCCAGGAATTCAGGTTTACTGCGCGGCGAAACGACCGGAATCCGTGGTCGGAAAGCACGAAAAGAACGGTCTGGTCGTCCACGTAGCGCAGCGCCGCGCCCACCAGCCGG
>JACQDG010000326.1 GCA_016201185.1 Acidobacteriota bacterium
CGCCACCGAGTTCGAGCGCGCCCTTCGTCTCAATCCGCAGCATGCCATTGCCGCCAAGAATCTGGAGCAGGCGCACGCGCAACTGAAAAAGACCAAGTAGCGCCCTACGATTTAACAAGCAATTTAACCCCTTGTATTTGAATGACTTATATGATTTCTGAAGATAAATTGTGCCAGAAACTTGCAAGACAGGACCAACTGGAGTATACTACCCATAATTGTCAAGTATTTTTCTGGGTCTTTGAGCAGACTTGTTTTTAAAGAGGAGAAGAACGACATGAGGTTCCCCAAGGGGACATTGCTGGTTCTGTCAGTCCTGGTATGCGCTTTGCTGTGTCTACCGCAGAGCGCGATGGGTCAGGCGGTTTACGGAAGCATCTTCGGAACGGTGACCGATCCCACCGGCGCCGTGGTGCCCAACGCGAAGGTCACCATCACCAACGTCAACAAGAACACCAAGTTCGAGACCACGACCAACGAGAGCGGCAACTACAGCCGGACGCAGTTGATTTCGGATCTGTATCAGATCGAGGTGGAAGCGGCGGGCTTCCGCAAGGCCCTGCTCTCGAACATCACGGTAAACGCCGACGTGTCCTCCAGAGAGGACGTCAAGCTGGAGGTGGGCAACGTGTCGGAACAGGTCGAGGTGACGGCCGAGGCGCCGATGCTGAAGTCGGATCGCTCTGACGTGGCGGTGACCTTGAGCACCAAGATGTTGAACGAACTACCCTCCTTTGGCCGCAACTGGCAGGCATACGAGTTGCTGGTCCCGGGGACGCAGAAGCTTGGCTGGCAGCACGCGTCCAGCGAAAACCCCCAGGGCAGCCTTCAGATCATGGTGAACGGCCAGAATTTCAGCGGGACCGGTTTCCAGTTGGATGGCACCGACAACCAGGACCCGATTCTGGGAATCGTGGTGATCAACCCGACCCTGGAGTCGGTGACGGAATCGAAGTTCACCACCCAAAACTATGACGCGGAGTTTGGCCTGGCGATCGCCGGCATGATGACCGCGCAAACCAAATCCGGCACGAACGAACTCCACGGCTCTCTGTTCGAGTACATCCGGGACAATACGCCGGGCTTCACGACCTTTGCCCGCAACCCGTTCAACTCGGCCGAGAATACGGGAGTGCCGCCGGTGAAATGGAATCAGTTCGGCGGCTCGGCCGGCGGGCCGATTAAGAAAAACAAGCTGTTCTACTTCGGCGACGTGCAGATCACGCGGCGTCGAACCGGCTCTTCGGTGCTGACGGGCGTTCCTACCCTGAAGGCCCGCACTGGAGACTTCAGCGAATATCTGGAGCCTCTGGCGGGCGCCGCGCTGGTACCGACGACGCAGGGCAACATGGTCCCTTTCCAGCGCAACATGATTTTCGACCCGCTGACAGGCGATCCGACGACGGGCGTGGGGCGGCAGGCCTTCCAGGCGCCGGACGGGACCCTCAATGTGATTCCGCAGTCCCGGCTGAGCCCGCAGACGCTGGCCCTGCTGAAATACTTTCCCAATCCCAACGCTAAGGACATCCAGGGTTCTCCCTTCCGGCGCAATTACGCCGCTGCCGGCAGCGAGAATTTCGACACCAACCAGTGGAACACCCGCATCGACTACTTCGCCAGCGAAAAGATGTTCCTTTTTGGGCGCTACAGTTGGGCTAATTTCAAGAAATTCTCCAACGGCGCATTCGGGGAACTGGCGGGCGGTCCGGCGCTGGACAACGTCAACTTCGCCGGCAAGTCGGATGTGCGCAACCAGAGCCTGGCGGCAGGCGTGAACTATACCATCAATCCCACCCTCCTGACCGAGTTTCGATTTGGGTTCATGCGGTATCGGGTCGCGGTGCTGCCGAACGGCCTGGGGACCACCCCGGCCAAAGACGCCGGCATTCCCGGTCTGAACGGTCTGAACGGCGACAACTTCTTCACAACCGGCATGCCGCGCTTTCAAGCCACCGGCGACGGGGGTGTCGACCTCGGCTATTCTCTGGGAACGAACCAGTGCAACTGCCCGCTGGACGAGCAGGAGCAGCAGTTCCAGTTTGTCAACAACACCACCAAGATTCATGGGAACCACAGCATCAAGTTCGGCGCGGATATCCGTTACGCCATGAACCTGCGCGTCCCGAGCGACTCGCACCGGGCCGGGGAACTGTACTTTGACCCGGGCTACACAGGGTATGTCAGCACGAAAGGCGCCAGCGTCCAGCAGGGCCTGGGCCTGGCCACTTTCTTTCTCGGGGAAACGACGAACTTTTCCCGTTACGTAAGCTCCTCGACGAACGCCGCCGAGCGGCAGAAGCGTATGTTCTGGTACCTCCAGGATACCTGGCGGGTCACCAATAAACTAAGCCTGAACTACGGCGTGCGTTGGGACATGATTTTCCCGGAGAAGGTGAACGCGCCCGGCAACGGCGGCGCTCTCGATCTGTCGACCGGGCTGATTAATGTGTATGGAATCGGCCAGGTTGGGGACCACGGCATTGTTGATATGAACTGGAAGAACCTTGCCCCGCGCCTGGGCGTCACTTACCAGGTGGGGCGCCGGACGGTGGTGCGGGCCGGGTACGGATGGAGTTACACGATAGGCACCTTCGGCTCCATCTTCGGGCACAACGTGACGCAAAACGTGCCGGTGCTGGCCTATCAGCAGCTAAGCCGGCCGACGGATTTCCTCGGCGTGTTTACGCTGGATCAAGGTCCGGCGCCGCCCACGTTCCTGAAGCCGGATGCCAACGGCCAGTTCCTGCTACCCGACGGGATCAACGGCAAGGCGCGCCCCAACCCTCTCCGGCTCCCGCGAGTGATGGCCCATAACATCACGGTCCAACACCAGCTCACCGACACGGTCTCCCTTGAGGTCGGCTATGTCGGTAACGTGGGCAGACATACTTTTACAGGAGACGGTCCGAATTACAACGTGAACGCACCCGCGTTCATCCCCGGCGTGTCGGACAACACTCGGAAGCCTTACTTTCTTAAGTACGGGTGGACGCAGGGCATCGACTGGTATTGCTCCTGCGCCACCACGGAGTACGACTCTCTCCAGATCAAGTTGGAGAAGCGTTTCGCCAAGGGTTACGGAGTCGTTGGCCACTATACCTATGGCCGAGGGGTGCAGGACGATGACGACGGCTACTCCTTCCTTTATAACCGTGCTCTGGCCAGGGGCGTGAATGGTTGGGACCGCACGCACATCTGGGTGGTGGCGCAGAACTTCGACGTGCCGGTTGGAAAAGGTAAGCACTTCTTGGGCCAAATGGGCACAGTAGGTAATGCCATTGTGGGTGGCTGGCAGCTCAACGCTATCACGTCGGTTTATGGCGGCCTGCCCTTTACCCCGGGTTTTGACGCGCCGTCGGGAGCCATTCGTCCCAATGCCGGTCCGAGCGGCCGGCCCGACAAGGGGTCTCAAGATCCCTTCGCGGGCGCCAAAAAGAACCGCGACCAGTGGTACGTGGGCGGTTTGGGCGGGGCCTTCCTGGTGCCGGCCGATAACACGTTCGGCAACTACGGGCGGAACACCCTGCGCGGTCCCCGCCTGTTCCAGCAGGATCTGTCCATCTTCAAGAACTTCAAGCCCAGGGAGAACATGACGTTGCAGGTTCGCGCCGAAGCGTTTAACGCCTTCAATCACACCAACCTGGGCCAACCTGAGTCGAATGTCACTTCCGGTGACGCGGGCAAGATCACTTCATTGGCGGCATCCGGGGGCGACAACGCCTTGGGCGTGATGCGGCGGATGCAGTTCGGTTTCCGCCTCCAGTTCTAACCGATACTCTCAACGCTCACCAGCGGGGCAGGTCTTTCGACCTGCCCCTTTTCTTTTTTCCGCCTATGGGCGCGGTATGATGGTTGTCTCAGCGCCTAAATGAGAAGGAAGCCGTTCGGTATCCTCTGGCCACTTGTTCTCCTCAGCCTGAATTCCTTCGCGGCGGAAAAAAACGCCGGGTATGTTGGCTCTGGAGTCTGCGGCGACTGTCACCGTGAAATTGCCGCCGCGCAATCCCGCAGCAACATGGCGTTGACCTGGCAACCCACTTCGGGAGCCCAATTTTCCGGGGGCTATGCCAGGGAGAAGCAAGAAGGCCCGCCTCCGGTCATTGACTACCGAGTGGAGGGGCAGCCGCGGCTGACCTTTCACGTGAAAATGCCGGACAGAGAGCCTATTGCCGCGCCCGTTGAGTCGGTGGTGGGCGGCCGCCGGCACGGTCTCAGCTTTCTCTTCCGCCTCCAAGAACTGGAAGGAACGCCGCTGGCCCGGCCCGCTTTGATAGAAGCTCGTTACCTGCATCACAGCACCTCGGGAGATTTGGCCCTGTCTCCCGGCTTTCCCACAGAGAAGCCGGCTTCCTATGAGACCGCGATGGGCATAGTCCTCAGCCCGGGCTTTGAAAAGAAGTGCCTGGGCTGCCATGGTTCGCCGCTGCACGATAGGACCGGCCAGGCGGGAGTGCGCTGCGAAGAGTGCCATGGCGCTGGGCAACCGCACTTGCAGGCGCTGGCGAAGGGGCGGCCCAGCGCGGGAATCCTCGATCCGCGAAAGCTCAGCAACGAGAAGAAGATCGAGCTTTGCGCCCAGTGCCACGCCGGGTTCAGTGAACTGGTCGATCCGCTCCCGCAGGACGTACTCATATCCAACCAAGCCACGGCCCTGCGACTTTCCGAGTGCTACATCCAGAGCGGCCAGGGATTCAGTTGCTTGAATTGCCACGACCCGCATCGCAATTCCCGCCGCGACGACCCCGTTCACGTGAAGACCTGTCTCGGCTGCCACAGCACGGGTCTCGAGCGCGCGGCTTGTCCCGTCAATTCGAAGGACGGCTGCATCGACTGCCACATGCCGACCGTGACGCAGGGAAGCTTCCCGCTGGCCGACCACTGGATTCGCGTGCACCCGGAGAAGGCGTCATCTTCCTCTCCGCGGCGGAACATTGCCAGAAGCCGCGTCGTCCCCAGGCGCTTATTCTTGAAGATTCTCGTTGTGCGGGATCGTGCGGAGGCGGAGTCGCTGCGGGAGCAGTTGCTGAAAGGCGCCTCCTTTTTTGCATTGGCGCGGGAACATTCCCTTGACCCCTCGGCCCCGGAAGGCGGATTCCTGGGCGAAATGTGGGTGGATAAGATGGACCGGGCGCTGGCGGCTGCCGCCTCGCGCCTGGCGCACGGCGAAACCAGCGAGGTGATTCCTTCCCGCGGGCAGTTCGTCATCCTCCAGCGGCTGCCGCGCGACTTCCGCTGGCAGGCCATCGCACTCGAAGAAGAAGCCTCGGCGCTGAAGGCCAAGGGGCTCCTGGAAGAAGCGATCGAGAAATACCAGCAAGCTTTGCAACTGAGCCCGCACTTTCTGCGGGCGCTGGTTTTCCTCGGGGTGTCCTACGGCGAGAAGGGCGAGAAAGAACGCGCCATCGCAGCCCTGGAGCAGGCCGCATACCTGTTTCCGAACGATCCCTCGGCGCACTACAATCTCGGAATCGCTTACGGTGCGGCCGGCCGTGCGGCTGAGGAGATCCGCTCCTATCGCCGGGCGATCGAGCTCGAGCCCGACCTGGCGCCGGCCTACATCAACCTCGGGGCGGCGCTGCTCTCCTCCGGGCAGGCCGGCGCGGCGGTGGAGGTTTTCGAGCGCGCGCTCCAGGTGAATCCCCTCTCGGCCACCCTTTACTACAACCTGGGACTGGCCCGCCAGGAACAGGGGAAAATGGAGGAAGCGGACCGGGCATTCCTTTTGGCGGGGAAGATCGACACGAAGTACAGATGAAACCACAAATGAACACAGATAAACACGGATCAGAATGAAATTCTCGCGGCGGGAGCTTATCAAGTCGCTGTGCCGGACGATGGCCGTGTTTTCCTTCGACCAGCTCATCGCCGCGTTGCCCTTGGGGGTGCAGTTTGTCAATGTGGCTCGGGAGGCGGGGCTGCGCGCCAAGACAATCTACGGCGGCGAAAAAAAGAACAAGTATTTGCTGGAAACCACCGGCTGCGGCGTGGCGTTTTTCGATTACGACGAGGACGGCTGGCTGGACATTTTCTTCGTGAACGGAACACGCTTCGAGAGCCGCTTCCCCAAGGGCGCGGAGCCGACGAACCGGCTGTATAAGAACAACCGCGACGGCACCTTCACCGACGTGACCGCCGCGGCCGGGCTGGTGCGCACCGGCTGGGGCCAGGGCGTCTGCGTGGGCGACTACGACAACGACGGCCACGACGACCTGTTCATCACCTACTGGGGCGAGAATGCTCTTTACCGGAACAACGGGAACGGAAAGTTCACGGATGTTTCCGCCAAGGCCGGCATCACGGGGGCGCCCTCTGGGCCCGGCGGCAAGCTGCGACGGTGGAACACTGGCTGTGCTTTTGTTGACTACGACCGCGACGGGTTCCTGGACCTGTTCGTCTCCAACTACATCGATTTCGATCCCGAGACTGCGCCGCTGCCTGAGACGGGCCCCTGCCTGTACAAAGGCATCCTGGTGGCTTGCGGGCCGCCGGGGCTCGAGGGCGGCAAGAACATTCTGTTCCACAACAACGGCGACGGCACCTTCACCGATGTCTCGGAAAAGGCCGGCATCCTCAACACGCCGGGCACTTACGGGCTCGGGGTCCTGGTGGCGGACTTCGACAACGACGGCTGGCCGGATATTTACGTCGCCGACGATTCCAGCTCTTCGGCGTTTTACAAGAACAATCACGACGGAACGTTTTCCGAAATTGCGATCGAAGCCGGGGTGGCCTTCGGCCCCGACGGCAAGACCCAGGCCGGCATGGGCGTTTCGGCGGCCGACTATGACGGCGACGGGCTTCTGGATATTGTTAAGACTAACTTCGCCGGGGACACCGCAACCCTCTATCGCAACCTTGGAAAAAACGTTTTCGACGACATGACATTCCAGGCCGGGTTCGGCCGCAATACCCGCTTTCTGAGCTGGGGCGTCGGCTTTTTCGATTTCGATAACGACACATGGCCTGACGTGCTGATCACCAACGGCCACGTCTACCCGGAAGTGGGCGAGTCGGACGTGGAGGCGGGGTATCGCCAGCGCAAGGTGCTGTACCACAACCTGGGCAACGGAAAATTTGAGGACGTCTCGGCGATGGCCGGGCCGGGAATCCTGGAGCCGGCGCCCGGCCGCGGATGCGCCTTCGGCGATTTCGACAACGACGGCGACATCGACATCGCGGTGAATTGCGTCAACGGTGTGCCGCAACTCCTGCGCTGCGACAGCAGCTTGAAAAACAACTGGCTGAAGGTGAAGACCATCGGCGTCAAGTCGAACCGGACGGGGATCGGCGCGCGGATCTACTGCACGCCGCAGGGCGGCCGCCGGCTTATGGATGAAGTCCGCAGCGGGGGCGGCTATTTTTCCCAGAATGATCTGCGGGTCCACTTCGGGCTGGGGAAGGCCGAACAAGCCGATCTCGAGATTCGCTGGCCGAGCGGGCAAGTGGATAAGATCCCGGGCGCCAAAGCCAACCAGGTGGTCGTGGTGGTGGAAGGGAAAAGCGGAAACCGTTGAAAAGACGCGACTTATTGGCTTTGTTTTGCAATTTTTCTGTTTTCGGGACGCCTCTGCCGAAGCCCTTCGGAGTGTCTTTCGTCGACGTGGCGGCGAAAGCCGGGCTGACACACCCTATTATATACGGCGGCGTAAGTTCGAAAAAGTACATCCTCGAAACCAACGGCTGCGGCGTGGCCTTTTTCGACTACGACAGCGATGGGTGGCAGGACATTTTTCTGCCGGGCGGCTCGCGCATCGATGGCGCTCCAGCCGGGGCGACCAATCGTCTGTACAAGAACAACAGGGATGGCACCTTCACGGACGTCACCAAACGCGCGGGCCTGGAACGCACTGTCTGGGCTTCGGGGGTGGCCATCGGCGACTACGACAATGACGGCCATGACGACCTGTTCATCACCTGCTGGGGACAGAACATCCTCTACCGCAACAACGGCAACGGAACCTTCACCGACGTGACCCGAGAAGCGGGCCTGCTCTCGCCCCGACCGCGCTGGGGCGCCGGCTGCACATTCGTCGATTACGATCGTGATGGCTTCCTGGATCTGTTCGTGGGGAATTACCTGGAATTTGACTTGAAGACCGCGCCTCTGCCTGGGGCCGCGGAGCATTGCATGTGGAAGGGCATTCCAGTCAACTGTGGGCCCCGCGGGCTGCCCACCAGCCGCAATTATCTCTATCACAACAACGGGGACGGCACGTTCACCGACGTTTCGGAAGAGTCGGGGATCGCCAGGGAGAGAGAGCGATACGCCATGACGGCCGTGGCGGCCGATTTCGATGACGACGGCTGGCCGGACATTTTCGTGGCCTGCGATTCGACGGCCAGCATCCTATACAAGAACCGGCATGATGGGACGTTCACGGACGTGGCGCTGGAGGCCGGCGTCGCCTATAACGAAGATGGGCGGGAGCAGGCGGGCATGGGGGTAGGAATCGGCGACACCACAAACCGGGGGCGCCTGGATATTTTTAAGACTCACTTCGCCGACGACACGCCGATCCTGTATCGGAACCGGGGCAACGGGACTTTCGAAGACGTCACCACCGGGGCCGGCCTCGGCTCGCTTAGTCGTTACCTAGGCTGGGGCGCAGGCCTGGCGGACCTGGACAACGACGGCCTGGTGGACATCTTCTTCGTGAACGGGAACGTCTACCCGGAGCTTGAGAAATATTTCGATCAATACAAGTACAAGAATCCGCGGAAGGTGCTCCGGAATGTTGGCGGCGGGGCATTCGAGGACGTCAGCGAAAGCTGCGGACCCGGAGCGCTCGACCGCCGCTCGAGCCGCGGCGCCGCCTTCGGCGACTTCGACAACGATGGCGACATCGACGTGCTGGTGATGAACATGAACGAGCCGCCGTCCTTGCTACGCAATGATTATCAGGGCGATAACCGGTGGCTGAAGATCAAGCTGGCGGGGACCAGGTCAAACCGCAGCGCCATCGGGGCCAAAATCATCGTGACCCTCGGCGGAGCTACGCAGACCTATCACGTTCGCAGCGGCTCCTCCTACTGCTCCCAGAGCGAACTGCCCGTCACGGTCGGCCTCGGAACCGCCTCGCAAGCCGCGGCCCCATGCGAAAACTACCAATACTGGCGGCCTTGCTGCTGCCGGGAGCAAGCCTGGCGCAGCTTCCCGCCCGCTTTCCGATGCCCGCGCTCGAGCCTGCGGTGCATAAGGCGGTGCAGCCGTCGAAATTCGTCGAGGCGGTGGGGCGGAGGGCGGCGCTGCTGGGTCGCGAGGACGGCACTTTCGAGGCCTGGCTGATGCCGATCAAGGCGCTGCGCGATTTCCGGCTCGCGGTGTATTTTGACGGCTCGCTCGAGCCCCTGCCGCTGGCCGAAATGGCGGAGCGCGTCGTCGCCGGGCCGGGGCGCGTCACTATCACTCATTCGCACGCTGCCTTCACCATTCGCCAGACGTTTGTTGCCGACCTAGACCGGCCAGTCATTCTCGTTCTTCTCGATATTGAGACCGGCCGGCCGTTGCGGTTGCGGGCCAGCTTCATGCCCGAGATGCGGCCCATGTGGCCGGCCTCGCTGGGCGGGCAGAGCAGCTCGTGGGACGAAGCGGAGAAGGCGTTGGTGCTCACCGAGCCGCTGGGGCGGTTCGCAGCCGTGGTCGGCTCGCCGCTTTTCTCGCGCCACAGCGAGCAGATTGGCCACCAGTTACCGGATCGCACGGTCCTCGTGGAAATGGACATCACGCCGGAGACTGCACGGCGGAGCGTCATCCCCATCGTGATAGCCGGATCGGGATCGGGGACCAGGAATGCAGTGCAGCTTTACCGGGAGGCTCTGGCGAAGATTCCCGAACTGGTGGCGGCGAGTGACGCCTACTATAAAGACTTTCTGGCGCGGAGCATCGAAATCGAAACGCCGGACCCGGCGCTAAACCGGGCCTTCGATTGGGCCAAGGTCGCGGTGGACAAAGGCTGGCAGTGCAACGAGGGGATCGGGTGCGGGCTGGTGGCGGGATTTGGTCCTTCCGGCGCGAGCGAGCGCCCGGGATTCGCCTGGTATTTCGGCGGCGATGCGCTGATGAATTCCTGGAGCATCGTCGATTACGGCGACTTCGGCCGGGCGCGGGCGGCACTCGAGTTCCTGCGCGGACGGCAGCGCGATGACGGCAAGATGATGCACGAATTGCCACAGAGCGCCGCGTTGCTCGACTGGAGCTGTTACCCTTACGGCTATTACCACGCCGACACCACGCCGCTCTACTTGTTTTCGTCGGCCCGCTACGTGGCCCGCTCGGGGGACAGGGAGTTCCTGCGGCAATCCTGGCCTTCGCTCGAAAAGGCGTTTCGCTATTGCGTTTCGACGCTGGATGACGACGGCCTGATGTCCAACCGCAAGGCGGGGGCGGCGGCGGTGGAAACCGGCGCCCTGAGCGGCCGGGTGGCCCAGGATGCCTACTTAGAAGGGGTATGGCTCGCGGCGCTGGACGCTTACGCAAAAA
>JACQDG010000334.1 GCA_016201185.1 Acidobacteriota bacterium
CGCGTAGCCCGCGAACGACAGCACCGCCGGCAGCGGGTAGAGCCACATCCGGAAGGGGCGCTGGATATCGGAGCGCCGGCGCAGGATGATGGCGGCGATCACCCTCCCCAGAAACTCGACCAGGATGCGCGCCGTCATCAGAGCGCTGATCACGGCCCCCAGGGAAAAGAAGCTCGCCACAATGCATAGGCAGCCCACCAGTAGTAGGGAGCGGTGGGGAAATTCGTCGCGCTCGTGCAGCACGCCCAGGGAGCGGAAAAAGATTCCATCCTGCGCGGCGGCGTAAGGGATGCGGGAATAGCCCAGCATCAGCGCGTAGACCGAGCCGAATGCGGTCACCATGATCATCAGCGACAGCAAGCCCGCGGCCCACTTGCCGTAGAGCCGCTCCATGAAGATCGAGCCGATAGCGGTGGTGCTGATGGCCTCGCGCCAAGGGACCGTCCCGATGAAGGAAAGAGAAATCAGCAAATCAATTAGAGCCACGGCCAGGATCGAGAGGACCACGGCATAAGGGATCGTCCGCGCGGGATTCCTGACCTCGGCCCCGAGGTAACAGATCTGATAGTAGCCGAGGTAGTTGTACATCACGATCAGCGTCCCCGCGCCCAGTCCCCGGATGAAACCGAGGCCGAAGCGAAAGGCGTCAGGCGGGAGGTCGAAGGCCATCTTGGCGTTGAAATTCCACAGGCCGGCCAGAATCACCCAGCCGGTGGTCAGCAGCATCGTGATCCACAGGAACATCATCAACCGGGCGACATCGGTGATCTTGCGGTAGAGAGCGAAGAGGGCCAGGGCACCCACGGCGGCGGCGAGGAGCTTGGTCTGGAGCGGCGTCATGCCCGGCCAGAAGTAGCCCAGGTACTGCACCAGCCCGATGTTGCCGGAGGCGATCTCGAGCGGGCCGGAAAACAGAAACTGCCAGACGAACAGAAAGGCCATCAGCCGGCCCCAGCGGCTCGGCCCGTAGCCCTCCCGTAAGAAAATGTAGTTGCCGCCGCTGGAGGGAAAGGCGGCGCCCAACTCCGATACCACCTGCCCGTCAGCTAGAGCGATCACGGCGCCGACCAGCCAGCCGATCAGGGCCTGCGGGCCCATCATGGTGGCCAAAATGCCGTCGGCCCCGGCAATAGTGATGAACGGGCCGGTACCGACCATGTTCGACATGTTGATGGAGGCGGCGTTGAGCACGCCCAGCCGGCGGTGCATTTCGCTGTGCGACATAAAAGCCCTTCACCGCCGAGGCGCAGAGCACCAAGAGAGAAACAGACAAATACAGATCCGGATTCTCTGCGCCCTCTGCGTCTCTGCGGTGAGACTCAGTTCCTCAAGGGCCGGCCGTTCTTCAGCATGTACTCCATGCGCTCCTGCGTCTTGGGCTCGCCACAAAGGCCGAGGAAGGCCTCCCGCTCGAGGTCGAGTAGGTAGCTTTCCGAGGCGGCGGCGGGCGTCGGGAGATCACCTCCAGAGAGTACATAAGCGAGGCGCCCGGCGATCTTAGCGTCGTAGTCGGTGATATAGTTCGCCTGCCGCATCAGGTAGATGCCCACTTTAAGATCCGCCAGGCCGGCCCGGCCCGCGACGGGAACCGGGAGGGGAGGCGGAGGCACATAGCCGGTGCTGGACATAGCCAGGGCCGTCTGCCGGGCGTCCTCCAGCAGCCGGTTGCGGTTCATGGTGATCGGATCATCCGGTCGCAGGTAGCGCAGGTTCGCCGCTTCGACCGCGCTCGAAGAAACTTTGGCCAGGGCAATCGTCTCGAAAGCTTGCTTGAGGGAGGGCAAGCGATCGGTCTCCGGAGAGAGCCCGGCCGTCCAGCGGAGCAGCATTTCCTTGGTTCCTCCCGCAGCCGGGATCAGGCCGACTCCCGTTTCGACCTGGCCCATGTAGGTCTCTGCATGGGCCTGCACGCGGGCGCAATGCAGGGCCAGCTCGCAGCCACCCGCCAGAGTGTTGCCGAAGACGGCAGCCACCACCGGCTTGCAGCAGCGGCGCAGAGCCAGGAAGGCTTTCTGCGTGGATTCGACGGCGCGGCGGATATCCTCCCACCGGCCCGCGCGGCACAGCCCTAGCAGGTATTGTAAATTAGCGCCGACCGAGAAATGCGCGCCTTCGTTGCCGATCACCAGCCCCTCGTAGTGGGCCTCGGTTTCGTCTATGGCGGCTCCCAGCATGGCCAGCACGTCGCGGTCGAGCGAGTTGGCCTTGGAGTGGAACTCCAGGCACAGGACGCCCTCGCCCAGGTGCAGCAGGCTCGCGCCGGGATTGGAGAGCAGCACCGCCTTACGCTCCCGCAGCGCCGACAGGCTGGTGACCCCCGGCTGCGGCGGGATCGGACGGTGGGAGGCCGTCTGGAGATCGAAATAGGACCGCTCGCCGTCCTCCATCCGGTAAAAGGAATCCGCCCCGGAGCGCAGGAGCTGTTCCACCAGCGGCGGCATCGCCTTGCCTTCGGCTTCCATGCGCTTCACCGATTCTCGCACGCCGATGCGGTCCCATATCTCGAACAGGCCTAGCTCCCAGTTAAAGCCGTGTCGCATGGTGGCGTCGACGCTCAATATATCGTCGGTGATCTCCGGGATCCGGGCGGCGGAATAGAGCAGCAGCTCGCTCCAGGTTTCACACAAGAACCGGCCGGCGCGGTCCTCGCTCCACACCAAGTGGCGGATACGAGCGCCGGTGTCGCGGATTTTCCTGGCCGCCTCCAGGCCGGGCAGGTTCAACGGGCGGGGCGGAACGTAGTCGAAAGTGTTCAGGTCGAGCACCAGGCGGCCTTCTTTCACTTTCTTGAAGAACCCCTGGCCCGACTTGTCACCGATCCAGCGCCGCTCGACCATCTTCTTCAGGAACTCGGGCGGCAGGAACATGTTGCGCTTTTCGTCCTCCGGCACGAGCCGGTAGAGGTTCTCGCTGACGAAGACGCACACGTCCACACCGACAAAGTCGGCCAGGCGGAAAGTGGCGGTGTTGGGGCGGCCGATGAGCGGGCCGGTAAGAGCGTCCATCTCCTCGATCGTCAGACCGTGGGACTGCATGGCCTTCAGCAGGTGGAGCGTGAAGAACATGAAGATGCGGTTGGCGATGAAGTTGGGCCGGTCCTTGGCGAAGACCACCACTTTGCCCAGGCGGCGATCGCAAAAATCGCGCACGAACTCGACCACCTCGGGCCGGGTTTGCGGGGTGGGGATCAGCTCCATCAGCCGCATCTGGCGCGGCGGATTGAAGAAGTGGGTGCCCATCCAGTGGGCCCGGAAGTCGTCGGAAAAGCCTTCGGAGAGGCTCGCGATGGGCAGGCCGGAAGTGTTGGAGCTGACCAATGTGCCGGGCTTGCGGTAGCGGTCCACCTGGGTGAGCAGGGCGCGCTTGGCCTCGAAGTTCTCGACCACGGCCTCGATGATCCAGTCGGCCTCGGCGATTTTGGGGAGATCGTCGGTGAAGCTGCCGGTCCGCATGCGCCGCGAGTATGCGGGGACGAACAGCGCCGGCGGGCGGGACTTCTGCATCGCCTCGAAGAGCTGGGTGACGATGCGGTTGCGGACGGGCTTGCTTTCGAGCGTCAAGCCTTGCGCCGCCTCAGCGTCGGTCAGGCGCTCGGGGGCGATATCGAGTAGAAGAACGTCGATTCCGGCATTGGTGAGGTGGGCGGCGATGCGAGCCCCCATGGTTCCGGCGCCGAGCACCGCCGCTTTGCGCACTGTTCGAGACATAGAGGTTTGAGTTTCGCATATCTCGCGGCGGGATGGCGCAGCCGGAAAGGAGCGCCGCACGGCGAAGGGTTCAGGTTCCGTCAGGAACCGAGACAGCCTGGATCAGGCCGGCCAGCCGGGAGACAGTGTCGAGGAACTCTTCCAGCAGAAAAGGCTTAGAAAAGTAGAGGCTGCATCCCAACCCGTAGCATTCGGCGATCATTTTGGGGTGGTCCTCGGCGGCAAATACCAGCACGGGCGTGCGGGGAATGCCCTTTGAGCTCCCCAGAACGCGCAGGAATTCCAGCCCGTCCATGCGCGGCAACCGCAAGTCGAGCAGAACCAACGCAGAGCCGGGGGGCCGGTCGCAAAACGGGCCGGTGCGCTGCAGGAAATCCAGGGCCTGGCACCCGTCGGTGACGTGGACGATCTCCTGCTGGATGTTGGCAATTTCCAGGTTGGCGCGAATCAGGTCGGCCTGGCCCGGGTCATCTTCCACGAGCAGTATTACGCTGGGCGCCGCACTCATGGCTTAACAGTTGATCGGCAGTATCCCTGGCCCACTGGAGGGTAAGCCCGGTTAGTGCGGCGGGCTCAGGCGGGGCGGGCCATCAGGTGGTATTCCCTTTCCGACTGGGAGGGGAGCAGGACCCAGAGGGTATAGACCCCCAGGGCTGTGCCGAAGGGGAAGCGGATCAAAGCCAAAGCCCCCAGAACCATGGCAAGAACGCGAGCCCAGGACCGCCGCTCGAGCAAGCCCCAGCCGGCGATGAGACCGGCTACGGCGGAGACCAGCATCAAACCGCCCACCATCGAGAGAATGCGCGGTATGAGTCTTTCGAGGCCCCAATCCAGCCCCAGGCGGTCCAGGAAGAAAGGCATGGAGTGCCGCATGGTCAGCAACGCCCCTGACTGCACAAGCCGGAGGGCGGAAACGGCTAGCCAAAGAACGGCCAAGAGGCGCAGGTTACGCGCCACGCGGCCTTCGGACGGTAGCGGCGCGGCGGCGGCCTGGTGGCCCGGGGCGACCTCCGGCGCCAGGGGCTTGCCGCAGTAAGCACAAAAGACCTGGCCGGCTTGAAATTCCTTTCCGCAGTAATTGCAAAACATGGCTCACCTCACGGAATTGTACTCCTCGGCCTGCTTCCAGTAATACGGCGGATAAGGGCGGTCGGTTCCCCGTCTACCCTTTTGAGGGGAATTATACTTGTAGAAGCCCAAGAGCTCCATGCCGCGTTACTGCGACGTGTCGCTGCCCGTCCCGCTGGACACGTCCTTCACCTACGCGTTGCCGACCACCCTCGAGCACCGGGTGCAGCCGGGGTGCCGGGTGATAGTTCCATTCGGGGTGAGGAAGCTGACCGGCGTGGTGCTGGCCTGCCACGATCAGCCCCAGCCGCGGGAGGTCCGGGACGTGCTCCGGCTGGTGGATGAGGAGCCGGCGCTGCCGCCGGAGCTTCTGAAGCTGGGGCTGTGGATTGCCGAGTACTACTGCGCGCCGCCGGGCGAGACGCTGCGCGGCATGCTGCCCCTGGCCGCCGACGTGCGGTCGGGGAAGATCGTGGCTCTGACGCCGTCGGGGGAGGAAGCAGCGCGCCAGATGTCGATCCTGGCCGAAGCTGAGGACTCGGTGGCGCGGATCCTGCGCGCTCTGGCGGCGCGGCCGCTCACCGAGCAGTCCCTGAAAAAGAAATTTCCGGAGGCCGTAAGAATCGTTCACAGCCTGGAGCGGAAAGGGCTGGTCGCTGTGGAACGCGTGGAGCGCCTGCGGGATCCGCTGCGGGGAAGAAGCGGGCGGCTGATGGTGGAAAAAGACAACAGCGGGAAACCGCCGGAAAAGCTTTCCAGGGCCGAAAAGCAACTGCTGGTATTCCTCGAGCAAAACCCGGGTAGCCACGACCTGGCGACTCTGGAACAGCGTCTGAAAGGCTGTTCGCGGGCGGCCCGGCGGCTCGCCAAGAGCGGCGCCGTGCGGCTGTGGCGGGCGGTGGTGGAAGAGCAAGTTATGGCGCCGACGGCGGAATCGAAGCCGGCGCTCAACGCCGAGCAACAGACGGCGCTGGAGGCCATTCGGGAGTCAATGCGCTCTGGCCGCTTTCACACTTTCCTGCTCCACGGCGTGACCGGCTCAGGCAAAACCGAGGTCTACCTGAATGCCATTGAGGCGACCCTGGAGATGGGCCAGGGAGCGCTGCTGCTGGTGCCGGAGATTGCTCTTACACCGGCGATGGCCGGCCAGTTCTACGCCCGTTTCGGTCAGGCGGTAGCCATCCTGCACAGCGCCTTTTCCGACGTGGAGCGGGCCGACCAGTGGCGGCGCATCCGGCAGGGCAAGGCGCGGGTGGTGGTAGGAACGCGGTCAGGCGTATTCGCCCCGGTCGAGAACCTGGGGCTGATCGTGGTGGATGAGGAGCACGACCAAAGCTACAAGCAGGAGGAAACGCCTCGCTATAACGGCCGGGACGTGGCCATCGTGCGGGCCCAGGCGGCGGGGGCCACCGTCGTTCTGGGCTCGGCCACGCCGGGGCTCGAATCGCGCTACAACGCCGAGCGAGGCAAATACGCCCTCCTCGAGCTGAAGGAGCGCATCGAGAAGCGCCCGCTGCCGCAGGTAGAGCTGATCGATCTGCGCCTGGAATTCCTGGAAACCCGGAAGCAGACCCTGTTTTCCCGGCGGCTGGCCGAGGCAGTGGAGGCGCGGCTGGCGGCGGGCGAGCAGGTGATGATCCTGCTGAACCGGCGCGGGTTTTCGAGCTTCGTCGCCTGCCGCAGTTGCGGCGAGCGGATCGAATGCCGGAACTGCTCGGTGACGCTGACTTACCACCGGCGGGAACAGCGCCTGCTTTGTCATTACTGCGACTATGCGGAGCCGGTGCCGAATGTCTGCCCCAAATGCGGCAGCGAATATATTTACTTCCTGGGCAGCGGCTCGGAGAAGGTGGAGGAGACGCTGCACCAACATTTCCCGCGGGCCCGGATTGCGCGCCTGGATCGCGACACGGTGCGGGGCCGGCGGCAGTTCGAGACCATCCTCAGCGGATTCCGGGAGGGGAGCTACGACATCTTGGTGGGAACCCAGATGATCGCCAAGGGGCACGACATTCCCAACGTCACGCTGGTGGGCGTGGTGTCGGCCGACGTGGGCCTAGGGCTGCCCGATTTCCGCGCCGCCGAGCGCACTTTCCAGTTGCTGACCCAGGTGGCCGGCCGCGCGGGCCGCGGCGATCTACCCGGCCAGGTGCTGATCCAGACCATCAATCCCGAGCACTACGCCATCCGCTTCGCCGCCGCCCAGGATTACCAGGGCTTTTACGAAAAGGAGCTGAACTTCCGCCGGCTGATGCACTATCCGCCCTTCACCGCCCTGGCCAACGTGATCGTCCGCAGCGAGAAGCTGGAGGATGCCTTGAAGCTGAGCGGCCTGCTGGGGGAGTACCTGAAAAACCCGCCGGAGAACGTCCGGGTGTTGGGGCCGGCAGCAGCGCCAGTGATGAAGCTGAAGGCGGAGTACCGGTTTCAGTTCCTGATCAAGGCCTGGAGCCGGCGGGTGCTGGGAGAGTTGCTGCGCGGCGCGCGGCGCTTCGCCGAGGAACAGGACTGGCCGGCCACAGCGCTGGTCGTCGATGTGGATCCGTTGAGCTTGATGTGAATCACTTCCCGGTCGACTAATATTGCAACGCTGCCTCCAGAACGGGGTCGCGGCTCGAGAAGTAGTCCCGGTGAGACACTGCCACGGGGACTTGGGGTTCGTAGGCCCTGCGGGCGTCGTGAGGGTCCCCGAATTCGTGGTAACGGGATGAAATGAAGACAACGATCTTAGAATTGGGCAGAGTGATGTGCCGGTGGTCGCCGTAGTGATTGGGTCCGGCGCCGGTAGGCTCGCCCACGAACACGGTCTGCGTCTTGTTCTCCATCGACGACGTGAAATTCACGGCGGCGGAGAAAGTGTGCCGGCCGATCAGGGTGAAGAGCCGGCCCTTCTTGTTCAGATCGCTCCTGCCGAGTTCGTCCACAAAGGTCCGGAAGAGGGTATTGTCGCCGCCGCTATTGTTGCGAATATCGATGACGAACCGTTCAACCGGATGGGAGCCGGCGAAGGCGATCAGCCGCCTGCCGAACTGGTCGATCGTTTCGTCGCGCTTGTCGCGGACCTGGTTGAAGGCGAGGTAGAGGGTCTTCGAAGGCTCGAGGTAGGTGAACCAGTAGTTGTCCCACAAATTGCGCCGGTACAGAGGCGTGTGCGGATCGATGGCCGGCTTGTACTTCCACTGCTCCAGGGGCTTGAATTGCCAGTAGAAATAGGAAATCAACGATACGGGACGCAGGGAGACCCAGATTGATTCACCACGATCATTCTCAAAGTTGAACGGAGCTCTTTCTGCGTCTGCAATGATGCCCGCGGCTTGCAGAATTTCCGGGCACAGAAGGTAGTGCGGAAGGCGGTCTTTCACCGTCCATTCGTTGTCGGCGCCCACCAGCGGCTTCAGGATCTCAAAGGCCCGGTCAGTATGGGTATTACCGATCCGCACCAGCCGCCGGCCGATTAGGTTCCTGTACGGACTAACGGCGTCGGTGACGTAGACGCCGTCGCTGAAGAGGTACACCCGAAGTGGAAGCATGCGAAACCCGGTGGCCGGCTGGAAAGGAATCAGGTTGGAGTGGCCGTCCTCGAGCAGGGCCACGAGCCGGACCAGGCGGACGGCGATCTGGTTGTCGGTCAGTGCGGGAATCTGCCGGTCGAACTCCTCCACTGCCTTTTGAAAATCCTCCCGCTTCACACGGCCGAAGGGGTTGGGGTGGGTCCTGGGAATCGCCTCCGCCAGGTATTTCAGGTCCTGCCTCCATTCCTCCTTGGAAAGCCGGTGAAAGAAAAAGACGCGGTAGTTGAAGGCGGCGACGAGCAGAACCACCACCAGGAGCGCCACTGTGCCCGCGCCGAAGTATCCGAGGGCCTGGCTCGACCGGCGGCTGGATCGCACGAAGGCGAGGCTTGCCAGGAGAAGGGCGAGCAGGAGGCCGCCCACCATGAAAACCAGGCCGGCATTGAAGAGGAGGCTAAAAGGATCTTCCGTGAAGTAAAACAGAACGCCACCGAGGATGGTGAGCGCCAGGCTGCCGAGAATGGCGGGCAAGGTTCGGATAACCGGCATCGGCGGACCAGGAACCAGGATACGGAAAAGCGGGGAGGAAGTTCAAAAACCTATTCATAGCGCAGGGCTGCCATGGGATCCACCCGGGCGGCCCGGCGTGCAGGAATATAACTAGCCAATAGGGCGATCGCGGTCAGCAAGACGGAAACAACGAAGAATGTGGCCGGATCCGCGGCGCTTACTCCGAAAAGCAGGCTGGAAAGCAGGCGGCTCAAGGCCAGCGCAGCGGCTAGGCCCACAGCCAGGCCGATGGCCACCAGCCTGATTCCCTGCTTCAGGACCAATTGCAGCACGTCGGCCTGCCGAGCGCCGAGGGCCATGCGAATGCCGATTTCATGAGTGCGTTGGGCGACCGAATAGGAGATGACGCCGTAGAGCCCCACGGAAGCCAGTGTGAGGGCCAGCGCGGCGAAGACGCCGAGCAGGAGCATGGTGCTGCGGGGGCGGGAAACGGAATCGCTCAAGCGCTGCTCCATGGTCATGACGTTGGCGAGCGGCAGCTCGGGGTCGAGGGCCGACAGCTTGGCCCGCACGGCGCTCGAGAGCGCCAGGGGATCGGCGGTGGTCCGCACTGCGAGGAACAGGTAGGTAGCGGTCTCCTCCCCGCCTTGGAAATGCGGATGGAAAACCTCAGGCACAGCTACCTGGCTGAGGCCATCGTGTTTGACGTCCTCGACGATACCGACGATGGTGAGGCGGGGGAAGGGGTCGAACCGCTGCCCGGGGCGCAGGAGAGGAATTAGGAGGCTTTCAGGAGGACCCATCCAGATCCGCTTCCCGATCGGATCCTCGTTGGGCCAGAAACGGCGGGCCAGGGCGGAGTTGATGATAGCCGCTCCCGCCGCGTCCGGGTTGTCCCGCTCGGTGAAAAGCCGGCCTTTCAGCAGGCGAATGCCCATTGCTGAGAAGTATGCCGGCGTCACCTGGCGATACTGGACTACGGGCACCTGCTCGAGAGAGGTGGCCGGCGGCCGGCCTTCGATGCTGATGAACTTGCCCCATCCGCCTGCTGAGGAAAGAGGCAGGCTGGTGGTGGCGCCGGCCGCCTGGACGCTGGGCAGCGCCTCGATCTCCTTCAACAACTGCGCAATAAACGCGGCAGACTTCCGCGTTTGGCGGTATTTGGAATCGGGCAGCGTGAGCTGCGCGGTCCAGACCTTCTCCGCTTGGAAGCCGGGATTTACCCGCAGAAGCCGGTGGAAGCTCCGAATGAGCAGGCCGGCGCCAACCAGCAATACTAATGCCAGGGAAATCTCGGAAACCACCAGGAGCCGGGACGCCGAAAGGCGGTGGCGCGGGAGTTTCAGCGACCGGGCGAGGCCAGACCTCGTAGCGTGCAAAGAAGGCGCCAGGCCGAAGATCAGACCGGTGAGCAGCGAGAGGCCGAGAGTGAAGCTGAGGATTCGCCCATCGATGCCGACTTCCTGCGCGCGGGGCAGGCTGGAGCCGCCGAGGGCCACCAGGCCGTCGAGGCTCCAATAGGCAAGCAACAAGCCCAACGCACCGCCGATCGCGGCCAAGAGCAGGCTTTCGGCCAACAGTTGACGCAACAGCCGGAAGCGGCCGGCGCCCAGCGCGGCGCGGATGGCGATTTCCCTCTCCCGCGCCGCCGCCCGGGCCAGCAGCAGGTTGGCCACATTGGCGCAGGCAATCAGCAGCACGAGAGCGACGGCTCCTAGCAGGATTAAGAGCGCCCGGCGCGCGTCGCCCACGAGGGCCTCCTGGTAGGATTCGACGACCGCGCCGATGCCCGCATTTTCCCAGTGCTCCCGCTCGAGGCGGCGAGCGATGGTATCGACGTTGGCCCTCGCCTGCTCCAACGCGACGCCAGGCTTGAGCCGCGCCACGGCGTCCACAAAATGGTTGTCGCGGGTGTTCATTTCGTCGTCGGGCGCGAAGGCCATGGGAGCCCATAACTCGATCTGGTCGGTAGGGAATTGAAACTGGGGCGGCATGATGCCGACCACTGTGTAGGGCGCACCGTTGAGTTGGAGAGCCTGGTTCAGGATGCCAGGGTCGGAGGCGAAGCGCCGCTGCCACAAGCCATGGCTCAACACGACAATCCGGTGCCTGCCGAACGTTTCTTCCTCCGGCTGAAAGCCCCGTCCCTCAGCCGGGGCGACGCCGAGCAATGAGAACAGGTTGGGGGTAACAATCGTGCCGCGAAGCCGCTCGGGACTTCCGGTGCCAGCGAGGTTGAAGGCGTTGAAGTAATAGGCGGCCATCCCCTCGAAGACCTGGTTTTGATCCCGCAGGTCGCGAAAGTCGGGCGGCGCAAACCCCATCCGTGGTATGCCTTTGGCGGGCTCGCTCGACCAGACCCGGATCAGCCGCGCAGAGTCATGATAGGGCAGTGGCCGGAGCAGCACCGCGTTCACCACGCTGAAAATCGCGGTGTTCGCTCCAATGCCCACTGCAAGGGCGAGCACCGCTACGGCGGTAAATGCCGGGCTAACTTTCAG
>JACQDG010000335.1 GCA_016201185.1 Acidobacteriota bacterium
CTCGAGCAGTTGCCCCACTTCCCCTTCCGTCCGGCCGACCCGGATCATGTCGGTAACGATGAAGCCCGGGGCGACGGCGTTCACTCGGATGCCGAAGGGACCCAGCTCCAGGGCGAAGCGCTTGGTCAGCAGCGACACGGCGGCCTTGGTTGCCGCGTAGAAGGTAGTTCCCCGCATGGCCGTGCCCAGGGCGGCGATCGAGGTCAGGTTGACGATGCTGCCCGATTTCTGCGCCTTCATGGCCTGGAGCACGGCGGTCGTGGCGTGGATCACCCCGCCGACGTTGGTCTCCCGCATCTGGTGGAATTCCTCCGGATTGAAGCTGAATATATCGCTGCGATACATAAGGCCGGCGTTGTTCACCAGCACATCGATGCGGCCGAAGCGCTCGAGCGCGAAGGCCGCCAGCCGTTCGGCGGCCGCCCGGTCGGCGACGTCGGCCTGGAAGGCTTCTGCCCGGCCGCCGGCGCGCCGGATCTGCTCCACGGTTCCGGTGCCGGCTGCGGCTTCGCTGCGGTAATTGACCGCCACGGCAGCCCCTTCCCGTGCCAGCCGCACGGCGATGCCCCGGCCGATCCCGCGGGAGGCGCCGGTTACGATCGCTACTTGCCCTTCGAACCGCCGCGCGAAAAAGCTTCCTCCCGTCGGCATGGTCGGACTATACCAGAAACGCCGGGATGTCCGTTGAACCGCCCCAGCAGACCGCGATTCCTGGTTGCACTTGTCTGCTAGCGTATGCTATACAAAAAGTGTGGTGGGCTTCGCGGAAAGTGCGTTTAGACACGGTTATGGGGAAGAAGACTTTTACGATGTGCTTGAATCCGCGCCAGTGAAATTCCGTTCGCGGCGAGGGCTGCAAGGAGTCTATGAGCTGTACGGTCGTAACAGTGGCGGCGATTACTTGCATATCGCCTACCGAAAGGAAGGTGAACGCTACACCGTCTTTCATATGAGACGCATGAGCCCGCGCGAGAAGCGGCTCTATTGGAAGAACAAATGAAGCCTAAGAGAAGAGTCACGAAGACCAGAAAAGCTCGGCTCCCCGGCCGGAAGGCAAGCTACAGGGAGTTGGATGAGTTCTTCGACCGGCACGACGGGACGGATCTGATCGACCAGGGGATCATGGAGATCGACCCCGATCGGGAAGACTTGGAACGGATGCTCCGGGAATACTGGAATCAGCCCAACACCAAACAGGTGAACATCCGAATCCCGGCCACCGCCAAACGGATGATAGAGCGATTGGCAAAGCGAAAAACCGTGGAAGTCTCCACCTTGCTTCGGATGTGGGTGATTGATGCCATGCGCCGCGAGGCGATAGGCAGATAGGCTTCCCTGTGAGATCCCGCAAGCCGAAACTGCTCGACAAGGCCGGGCTGATGGATTACGCCGTGCGCGCGCTGAGCGTGCGGGCGCTCACCCAGGCCGAGCTCAGGGACCGGCTGCGCCGGCGCGCGGCGCGGGCGGCCGATGTGCCCGAGGTGCTGGCCCGTTTCAAGCAAGCCGGCTACCTCGACGACCGGCGTTTTGCTGAGACCTACTCCCGGTTGCGGCGGGAGAACCAGGGCTTCGGCAAGTTCCGCGTGCTGCGGGACCTGCGCGCCCGGCGGGTGGCGCCCCAGCTTGCCGAAAAGATCGTCAGTGAAGCTTTTCGCGACGCAGACGAACACGCCCTTATCGAGCAATTCCTGCGCCGCAAGCTGCGTCATGCCGGCGCTCTGCCGCAACTGGACGACCCGCGCCGGCTGGCTTCGCTCTACCGGATGCTTTTGCGAGCCGGTTTCAGCTCTGGTAAAATTTTGGAATCACTCCGCAAGCTGTCCGTCCAGCCCGAGTGGGTGGAGAGTTTGGAGTCCGCGGCGGACGAAGAGGAATCCGATTGAGTATTTTTCCCACAGGCGACGAAATCCGGCAGAGGTTCCTTGCCTTCTTTGAGGCCCGCGGCCACCGCGTGGTGCGCAGTTCCTCGCTGGTGCCCGCGAACGACCCTACGCTGCTCTTCACCAACGCCGGAATGAACCAGTTCAAGGACGTGTTCCTGGGCCGCGAGAAGCGCGCCTACGACCGCGCCGTCACCACGCAGAAATGCGTCCGCGCCGGGGGCAAGCACAACGACCTCGAAAACGTGGGCCGCACCCGCCGCCACCACACCTTCTTCGAGATGCTGGGCAACTTCTCCTTCGGCGACTACTTCAAGCGCGACGCCATCGACTACGCCTGGACGCTGGTGACCAGCGAGTTTGCCATTCCGAAGGACCGCCTCTACGTCACCATTTTCCGCGAGGACGATGAGGCCGATATGCTCTGGCGGGAAGTGGCCGGCGTGCCGGCAGACCGCATCTTTCGCTGCGACGAGAAGGACAATTTCTGGGCCATGGGCGACACCGGTCCCTGCGGTCCCTGCTCGGAAATCCACTACGATTACGGTCCGGCGGGCAGCGAGTGGGGCCACGCCGAGTGCGCCTTCCCCTGCGACTGCGGCCGCTACGTCGAGATCTGGAACCTGGTCTTCATGCAGTTCGACCGCGACTCGAGCGGCAAGATGACGCCGCTGCCGCGCCCCTCCATCGACACCGGCATGGGCCTGGAGCGCACTGCCGCCGTGCTGCAGGGAAAGCTCAGCAACTTCGAGACCGACCTGCTGCGGCCCATCATCGACCGGGCCGCCGAGATCATGGGCCGCGCGTACGGCGAGGATGAAAAAGCCGACGTGGCGCTGCGCATCCTGGCCGACCACAGCCGCGCCGCGACGTTTCTCATCCACGACGGCGTGCTGCCGGCCAACGACGGCCGCGGTTACGTGCTGCGCAAGATCCTCCGCCGGGCGATGCGCCACGGCCGCATGATGGGCGTCGAAAAGCCGTTCCTGTTCGAGCTGACCGGCTTCGTGGCCGAGCGCATGAGGACCGCCTACCCGGAGCTGATGGAAAGCGTGGGCCGCGTGGCCCGCGTGGTGAAAGAGGAAG
>JACQDG010000350.1 GCA_016201185.1 Acidobacteriota bacterium
GATTCACAACGACGCGGCCGTTCACCCGAACCCGTCCGGCGTGGATGATACTCCGGGCCTGGGCGCGCGACCCGACCCCGGCTTTGGACAGCACCCGCTCCAGGGTTTTGAGCGGGGCGGGTTTCCGTGTCGGCCCGGGTGATTGCTTGGGACGACGCGGCCGGCTTTTACGAGTCAAGAGAGATCATTTAACTTGCAAAACTGCGCGCGCGTAGTCCCGCACTGAAGTGAGCTGTGTGGGAAATGCCGCCAGCGTGGCGCGCATGTCGACCTCGTCTCCGCCGGAGTAGAAAAGCATCAGACCGGCGAAAGTATCCTGCATCGGATCGGCGGCCGCCGCCTTCTGTGCCCGGAGCGCCTCTTCCGGCACGTGCTCGACCGTGAACTTCTTCCCACTCACCTCCTCAAATATCCGCACCACTTCCAGCGGAGACAGCGGCTCCGGCCCGGCGACCCCGATCACCGCGTGGCGGGCACGGGGATTGTCGAGCGACGCCGCGGCAAAATGGGCCACGTCGCGGAAGGAAACCCAACTGATCTTGTTATGTCCCGTGCCGTAGATGCGCGCCCTGGCGTTGGCCGCGTCGAAGCCTAACGCCGGGCTAAGCCAGATCTCCATGAAAGGGCTGGCCTGCAAAATGGCGTAGGCCAACCCGCTCTGCTTCAAATGCTGCTCCACTTGCCGCTTGGCCGTTTGCAGGGGGAACTCGAGCCCTGGCTTGTCGCGAAACGAAACGTAGACGAACTGCTCGACCCCCGCCGAGCGGGCGGCATCGATGAGGCTCAACTGGCCCTCCAGATCGACGCTCTGGATGGAATCCCCGGCCTGGCGCGAGACAGTGGAGGAAGCTGTGGAGAGCACGGCCTTTGTCCCCCGGCAGGCGGTATCCAGAGAAGCACGATCCCTAAGATCCCCGGAAGCCAACTCGATGCCCAGATTCTTGAGCTTTTCAATCTTGGCGGGATCCGAGGTAGATCTCACCAGCGCCCTGACGGGCTTGCCCTGCGCGGCTACCCGGCGGCAGATTTCACTCCCCACGAGACCTGTAGCACCGACGACTAGATTCATAGATCCTTCCTGATTCGCGCTCGTTCGCGGCTCTTACCATCCCAGCGCGTATGATTTTTCCCGCCGGGGACTGGCCGCGCCGAACAGCACCTTGCGGTTGGCGTCGTAGAGGATGGCCGTCTCATCCCCCCCGCTCCACTCGCCGCCGATTCTTACGATGTGCCCGCGCCGCTCCAATTCTTTCAGCGTGCTTGCGGGGAAACGGCCCTCCAGAGCGATTTCGCCTGGCGAAGCCTTGCGCGGATAAAACGAGCTGGGGAAGTGGAGGATCTGGAAATTGGGGGCGTCGATGGCCTGTTGCAGATCCATGCCGAACTCGACGACGTTGAGGAAGAATTGGAGATTCACCTGGTCCTGGTCGTCGCCGCCCGGGGTGCCGAAGATTAGAAAAGGCCGGCCGTTCTTCAGCGCCAGCGACGGCGTCAGGGTGGTGCGCGGCCGCTTGCCGGGCTGGAGGCTGTTGGCTTTTGATGGGTCGAGCCAGAAGATCTGGCCGCGCGTGGTCAGCACGAATCCGAGGCCTTCGAGTATGGGCGAGGTGCGAAACCAGCCGCCGCTCGGCGTGGCGGAAAACAGGTTGCCTTCCCGGTCGGCGGCGCGCGTGCCGGTGGTCCCCGTTTCACCCGGCCGCAACTCCAGCGGCGGAGGCGGCACCGAAGCGGCGACCTTCATTCCGGCGAACGGAAACGGATCGCCAGGCCGCATCTCCATCGAGGCCCGCGACATGTCGATCAGCCGGCGACGGTCGCGCGCGTATTCCTTCGATAGCAAGCCCACGACCGGAACCTTCACGAAATCCGGGTCGGCATAGTACTGCTCGCGGTCGGCGTAGGCCAGCTTGGCGGCCTCGGCCAGCAGGTGGATGTATTCGGGACTGTTGTGGCCGAGCGTGGCCAGGTTGTAGCCTTCGAGCAGATTCAGCATCTCGAGCAGCACGGGGCCCTGCGACCAGAATCCCAGCTTGTAGACATCGATCCCGCGATAGCTGACGTGTGCCGGCTCCTCGATCCGGCCGCGGTAGGAGGCCAGGTCTTCTTCGTTCATCAGGCCGGTGGAGACGAAGCCGTTCGCGTCGCGAACTTTGAACTTGCGCTGGAAGCGGACGATCTCGCACCCGATGTCGCCCTTGTAAAAGAGGTCGCGGGCGGCTTGGAGGGCAGCGCTGCGCCCGCGGTGGCGGCTTTGCGTTTCAGCGTCCATTAGGCGGCGGTAAGTCCGAGCCAGGTCTTTCTGGACAAAAACATCGCCCACCTCGGGGATTTTGCCGCCGGGCAGAAAAACGCGGGCCGAGGAGGGCCACTCCTCCAGCAGGCGCTTCTCTATGGAGGTGATGCCGCTGCGGAAGCCGGGATACATGGGGAAGCCTTGGTCCGCTAGCTCGACGGCAGGCGCAAGCACTTGCGCCAGGGTCATGGTTCCGAAGCGGTCGAGCGCCAGGATGAGGGAATCGACCACGGCCGGCGTGGTGGCGGGCAGGAAGCCGTCGTCGGGGATCAGC
>JACQDG010000351.1 GCA_016201185.1 Acidobacteriota bacterium
GCCAGCAGGATGTTTGCGAACACCGGACCCGGCTTGAACTCAAATGCCTCGGTATGCGCGTTGTACACGGTGACGCCCACGACATCGCTGGGGAGCATGTCGCTGGTGAACTGGACGCGATGGAAGGCGCAGTTCAGGCTGCGGGCCAGGGTGTGGCCGAGCGTCGTCTTGCCTACCCCGGGAACGTCCTCGATTAGTAGGTGCCCCCGCGCCAGCAGGCACACTACCGCCAGCCGAACCGCCTCGGCCTTGCCGCGAATGACCACCGACAGCGCCTGCTCGAGGGTCGCAATCTTTTCCACCCCGGGCGCCACCGCCGGCTCTCTGGCCGACATAAACTCTTATGATACTAAAGTTTGAATGCTCTCCACACAGGAACACGCCCGCTGTCGAGCCAAAGCACGTAAGGCGCAGGCTGCGAGACGCTTGTTACAGGGCATCCCGCCGCCGTAGTTTCACATCAGCAATGGATTCCAAACCCGGCAGGTCCGCGGCCTCTGCTTGCTCCACCCGGTTCCGTCCCCGGAGCTTGGCGCGGCCCACGGCAGCCTCCGCCGCCCTCAGTAGCAAGTCCGCGTCGCTCCCTTTCAATTCATCGGTCGCGGCCACACCCAGGCTGCAAGTGACAGAGATGGCGCCGCCGAGTAAGTCCATGGGCTCCCGGTCGATCGCCTGCCGGAGCTTCTCGGCCAGCTCCATCGTTTCGGAGGTGAAGCAGCCCGGCACCACAACCAAGAACTCCCCGGCGCCGTATCGACCAATGGAATCATAGAGGCGTACGCCAGAGCGCAGCCTTCGCGCCGTCTCCTGCAGCGCCGCGTCTCCCACAAGCGGACCCCGTACTTGGCTGATTTGTTTGTAGTGGTCCAGATTAACGAGGATGATCCCGAGGGGGCTTCCGTCAGCGCCTTTATGGGCCAGCTTCTGCCGCAGCATTCCCAGGATCGCTTCCCGGTTCCAGACCCCCGTAAGCAAATCGTGGGTGGCGGGAAAGCGCATGGCGTCGCGGGAGCAAAGCAGGTGGTCCATCAGGTCCAGAATGCGCCGCCCGGCCCGCAGCCGGACTCGCAACTCATCCGGATCAAAGGGCTTGGTCAGGTAATCATCCGCCCCGGCTTCCAGGCCTGCGACAATATCCGCCTTCTGCGACTTCGCCGTCAGCAGGATGATGTAGACGTAAGGCTCTGCGACGCGCTTCCGCACCTCGCGGCAAATCTCGACGCCGTCTTTGCCCGGCATCATCCAGTCCAGGATGGCCAGCCTGGGGGCGTCCGGCTGCTGCAACAAAACCCACGCCTCATCCCCGTCGTTCACGGCAACAACTTCGTAACCCCATTGAACCAGAAACCGCTCCACCAGATGGCGGCTGACAGGCTCATCTTCGGCAATCATTATCCTCATTTCGCGATCTCTTTGCCGAGCGCCGCAAGCTCCGGCTTCAGGCGCTCGATCTCCTCATGTAATTTGAAATAAGCTTGTTCCGCATCAGTGAGGTCGCCCCGGCGACCCATCATTTCCAGCTGCAGCGCCGCTTCAAATGCCGAGCGCGCGGAGAAATTCCCCAGCGAGCCCTTCAGGGAGTGGGCGGAAAACTCCAGCGCCTTCGAGTCTCGAGCAGCGACAGCCTTCTCGATCCGGGCAAAAGACTTCGGGCATTCGGTCAAGAACACGCGAACCAGGTCTTTCATCAGTTCGGCGTTCCCGTTCACCCGGGCCAGAAAGTCGTTCTTGTCGAGCACCAGGTCCGACGGAGGTTTTCGCGGATCTTCAGCCATGGCCACCGGCCCGGCCGGTACAGTCGGCGGGAGAACCAGCCTTTCCACGGTCCGCATCAGCTCCTCGGTGTCGAGCGGCTTCGAAACGTAGCCGTCCATGCCGATCTCGAGGCAGCGGTCCCGATCGCCCCTCATGGCATACGCTGTCATAGCGACTATCGGAATGTGGCTGCCGGTTCCCTTTTCTCGCTCCCGGATGGCCGCCGTAGCTTCGAAACCTCCCATGACGGGCATTTGCACGTCCATCAGAACGACGTCGAAAGCCTGCCGCTCGAGCGCAGCCAGGGCTTCCTGCCCGTTGCCTGCCACCATCACCTTGTGGCCCCGTTTCTCGAGCAGCCGCACGGCCAGCATTTGATTGACGGCGTTGTCCTCGGCGAGCAGGATCCGGAGGGGGCGCTGGCACGGGCCTGCCGCCTGCAACTCGCCGGGCGCCTCCTGGGCGGGTTCGGCCGGTCGCATGCCGAGCGCCGCGCGGATGGCCTCGAGCAAGCTCGACTGCTTGACCGGCTTGGGCAGGGACGCGCTCACGCCCAGTTCTTGCTGCGGCGGCCGCTCCGCCGGCCGGCCCGGAGAGGTCAGCAGGATGATCTTCGTCTCGAATGTTCCCCCATCCGGCGGCTCCGACTGTCGGATGCGCCGGGCCAGCTCAAAACCATCCGTGCCCGGCATGTGGGCATCAATAATGACCAGGCGGTAAGGATTTCCAGCTTCCCCGGCTTGCTTTATGGCGGCCAGGGCTGCTTCTGCGCTTTCTGCCCCGGCAGTCTCGATTCGCCATCCGGCGAGCGTTTCTTCCAGGATCCGGCGGCTCGAAGCATTATCGTCCACCACCAGGGCTGCCAGACGCTCGAACTCCGTTGGCGTCGGGGGCGGGATCCTGGTCCGATCTTTCGGCAGGGCAAAACTCGCTGTGAAGTGGAATGTGGTCCCCTTCCCGGATTCGCTTTCCACCCAAATCCTTCCTTCCATCAATTCCACCAGCCGGGAAGAGATGGTCAGGCCAAGCCCCGTACCCCCGTACTTGCGGGTGGTGGAGGTATCCACCTGTTGAAAGGCCTCGAAGATCTGTTGATGCTTTTCGGGCGGGATCCCGATCCCCGTGTCGGCCACCGTGAAGTGGAGGCGGGCCGCGCCTTCCCCCCGCTCCTCGGTTTCCGCGCGAACCACCACCTCGCCGCGTTCCGTGAACTTGAGCGCGTTGCCGGCCAGGTTCACGAGGATCTGTCGCAGCCGCCCCGGATCGCCCACCAGCTCGTCGGGAACATCCGGCGCGATGCTGTATGCCAGTTCCAGCCCCTTCTGGTGCGCGCGCACGGCCAGCGCGCTCAGAGCGTCGGACAGAGCGTCGCGCACGCTGAACTCGATGGGGTCGAGTTCGAGCTTCCCGGCTTCAATCTTGGAGAAGTCCAAAACGTCGTTGATGACCGTGAACAGGGAATCGGCCGAGCTCTTGACGGCGCTCAAGTACTCTCGCTGCTCGGCCGCAAGCTCGGTTCCGAGCGCCAGCTCCGTCATACCCAGGATGCCGTTCAAGGGAGTGCGCACTTCGTGGCTCATGTTGGCCACAAACTCGCTCTTGGCGCGGCTGGCTGCCTCGGCCGCTTCGCGGGCTCCGAGCATTTCCCTCTCAGCCTGCTTGCGGTCGGTGATGTCCAGCAGAGCAGTGCGGATGCCGGTGACCACGCCTCGTGCGTCGCGAATCAGGTTTTGGTGCATTTCCAGCACAAGGCGGGTGCTGTCCCCGCGGACGAATTCGCGATGTATAGGGGCCAGCTCAAGGCTGCCGGCCATTTTCTGTTGCATCGCTTCCCGGCTGGCTCTGCGTTCTTCGTGAGCCATAAAATCTGAAATGTGTCTCCCCAAGACGTCAGAGGGGTGAAAGCCCAGGATGTTGCAGCCGGCCTCATTCACACGCCGCACGTTCCCTTCCGTGTCCACCTCATAGTAGGCCACGGGCGCCTCTTCGAATAGCCGCCGGTATTGTTCCTCGCTCTGCCGCCGCGCCTCTTCGGCCCGCCTCAGTTCGGTGATATCCACCATGTAAATCAAAACGAGACTTCTTTTGAGCACGTAGCAGATTTTTTGCTGAAATACGGCCCCGTTAACGTCGATTTCCCTAACAAAACACTCCTCTTGCCCCCACCGAAAGGCGTTGAGCATTTCATTGAGCCCTGCCAGCACGGGATGCGCCGGTCCGGTCGCCGGCAAGTCCAGGAAATGCCGCTGCGCCTCCGGGTTCAGGTAGGTCACCTGCCCGGCGAGATCCGTAACGATAAAGGGATTGGGATTCTGGTCGGGGAAAGAAGCGGCGCGAATGAGCTTTTCTTCGGCCTGCCTCCGCTCGGCAACCTGCCTTACCAGCTCTCTCCTGGAAGCTTCCGCCTCAGCCGTATTCGGCAGGGCCAGAGCTTTGGGGAGCAGGGACAAGAGGAGCCCCACCGCAGCGACCGACGCCACGGCGAGAGCGGCCCGGGCTAACCCGCCGGGCGCCTCGGCCTCGCCTCCCGTGCGCCAGGCCTCCATAAAGAAAACTGTGCCCGCCGCGAAGAACAAGATTCCAAATATTGCCAATAACCACCGGAACGGCAGATCAGCTCTCTTGTGGAGAAAGTAAAGAAGAACAACAGGGATCGAATAAAAGGAGAGAGCAATGATGAGATCAATAATCCGTTTCGACCAGGCGGGCTCCACTGGCGCGGAAAGAGCATACTTCCCGGCCCCGAGACCGGAAGACAAGAGCCAGGGCAACAAATCGGGCATAGCGACTACTCTTTTCCCCCCCGTGCGTCCGCCGGCAGGTACCTGCTGAACCCGCCTATAGAATTGGCAACGCCCAAACGCGCCCTGGGCTTAAGAGTGCAATATGGCCCGGTGGCGAAACAGAAACCGCAAACCAGTCTTGGGCTCCGGCGGCGGAGGGGGGGGAGGTGGGGGTTCTACGCCGGCAAGAATGCGGGCGAACGAAAAGTATGCCTCGGCCAGCTCCGATCTTGCGGGCGCCGGAATACCCGGAGCAGCGCCTGGAGTAGCCTCTCGCCGCGCCGGCAGCAATCGCGAATCCTGCCGGCCCGCCTGGGGAAGCCCGTCTGCTCGAACGGACGGCGGTTCGGCTTCCGGCCGAAAATACCGGTCCTCGTCCGGCAGGATGAACGAAACTTTCCGTTCCAGGAATTTTTCAATCTCCTCCCGCTTTGCTCCCTGGTCCCGGCATCGGTTCAGCACGATCTGCAGGCGGCTTTCCGGCGCCCGCCGCAATGTTAGCTCGTCGACCCGCCGCCGGGCCAGAAACAACGAAGGCTTCTCCGGCGTGCAAACGATGTACACGACTTTGGCCTGATGGACGATCGCTTCGGTGGCGTCGTCGACCAGTTCCGGCAGATCCACGATCACCGTGTCGTAGCGGGCCCGGGCAAAAGTCAGAACCCGCTGATATTCCCATCGGGATATGGCCGCGGAACTCCTGGCGCCGGGCATGGGCAGCAGCTCGAACCCGTGGACCTTGGAAGGCAACGTGCTCCACAGAGCGTCGGTCAGCCACTGCGACTGCTCAAGCGCATCGATGATGGAGTGCTCGGGTTCCAGCCCCAGCAGGACGGCCAGGGCGCCCGACTCGAGGTCGGCTTCGAGCAGGAGCAGCTTTTGCTGCCAGTCCTGCGCCAGGGAAGCCGCCAGGCGCGAGGCTGTCGTCGTCGCACCGTTGCCCGCCTTGGCCGGCAGAAAGGCGATGACGTTGTCCCGCACTCCGGCAGCCTTGGCTGCCACGACCCGCGTCACCACCTGCTGCAGCTTTTCACTGTCGAAAGGCTGGAGCAGATTCTCATCCACGCCGCTTTCCGTTAGCGTCCGTAGCCGTTCCGGATCGCAATGTTGCCCAAACCCCAGAACCGCGGTCTTGGGGTGGCACGAGCGGATCTCCCGGGCGATGCGCAGTTCCGTCTCGGTAGCTCCGATCTCGAGAAAGACCACTTCCGGATTAAAGACGTCCAGGAGTTGCACCAGCTGGTAAGGTTCCGGATAGGCGTATACAGTCTTATAAATGCATAGATCCCCCAGCCCGGAGCAGGCTTCTTGCAGATAGCTGACGAGTTGCCGGTTCGGACCGAAAGTGATGGCGGCGAGCATAAGACAACCCGGCCCGGCGCCGAACAAGCCTCCGGAGGGATGCGAGTGTGGCCGTTGACCCCGGAAGGCCCTCAGGCCGGCACTGGGCCACCAATATCCTATGCCATACTGGTCCAATGGGCGTACGGGCAGACACCTCGCAGCGGCCCTCATTTTCACTGAGAAGCGCTAGGGTATTCTTCTTATCTCGTGAGAGCTCGGACGACCTATCCCACTGAAAGGCTCTGCCAGCAGAGGCGAGGCATGTCTTGAGCGCTCGGCCCGCGGAGTCGCACCCGCGGAGTCGCAGACACCCGCGGAGTCGCAGTGGCGGTGGCCGGAAAAGGTTTATGAGAACGAAAGCGAAGAATCCCGCTGGAAATTGGAACCCTTAATGGAACCCCAACGCTGTTACTTGTTTGGTTCGCGCCCCTTAGCGCTACCGTGCCCACGGTGCTGGCTAAGGGGCTCCTCGCGATGGTGCACAATGTCCCCTGTGCGTCTGAGTTTGTAGCCAAGGCTGGCGTGCACAGTCACTGCGTCCGCAACGTTCACCTCAAGTGCGGCCGGCGCCCTGTTGCACCAAGCCCTCACCAACTTCAAAAGCTTAGCCCACATACACCCATCTTGGCTTATGGTAATGCCCGTTGCCGGAAGGCGGTGACGCGGATATGAAAGCTGCCGTCTACCTCCGTTGCTCCAAAGCTGCGAAGAAAAATTCGGGAACACCCCGGCCTACCTGCAAAAACCGGACGTGCAGGCGGAGCCGCTCAGGGAGTTGGCCCGCCAGCGGGGCTGGGAGTTGCACCGCGTCTACTGCGACAGCATGAGCGGCACCAAGGAAGATCGCCTCGAGCTTCGGGCGCTCATGGCCGACGCCCGTCGTGGCGTGTTCCAGGTGGTGATCGTCTGGCGCTTCGACCGGTTCCCCCGTAGTGTGAAACAGCTCGTGCTGACGCTGGAAAAGTTCCGCGCGCTGGGCATCGACTTCATCAGCCACCAGGAGGTGGGCAGAAAGCCGATGGTGCCCACCTCGGGACTCCAAACGGTTTGCGCGGGAGAAAATCATAATTTCAGCACAGTTAGAACAGCTACCCATGGCGATCTAAAGGGGTTAGCTGCCGCAAGGGGCCTTAGGGCGTCTTGCTGGTCGTGTAGGCTACAACCCGGCTTTCTGCATCAACTGGTTTGCTGCTGTCCAGATCTTCCGGCGGTGGGGTTGTGTTCGTCTCTGGGGGCCCCTCGCCGCCGGTTTTCCACCACGAACTGGGTTCTGGGCCTGGCGCCTTCCTGTTTCTCAGCCCGCTCCCTGCCAGCCTTCTCCGCCTGCCCCTGGGGTAGGCGCGGAGTCGCCGAGCCCCAACCTCCTACAATCTGGAAGCCCTTTGCGGGCCAAGCAAAGGCCGTACCCGCCGCCTGCGACATTTACATCTGGATCTGTTTCGGCCCTGATCGGCGTTGGTGAACCGCTTAACGATGGAGTTTTTCAGGGCTTAGACCCTTTCCCACGACGAAACAGTGTTCGGTGACCGATCAGGGCGGTCCATCTTGTGACCGCGTAGTCACGAGGTTTTTCAGGACTTAGCGCCGAAAC
>JACQDG010000342.1 GCA_016201185.1 Acidobacteriota bacterium
TACGGGGTGGCGGTGGATGCTTCCGGCATTTATGTCGCCGGGCGCACCAACGGGGCGTTGGTGCAACCGGCACAGGGTACCGACGTCTTTCTGCGCAAGTACGACTCGAGCGGAAACGTGGTCTGGACGCGCCAGTTCGGAGGCACCGGCTCCGATCTTGCAAATGCCATAGCGGTAAACGCCTCCGGGGTCTACGTGGCTGGAGAAGGGGGCGCTTTCCCCGGGCAGCCCTTCTCCGGCGGACTTCGGGATGCCTTTGTCGCCCAAATACGACCTCGACGGCGCCCCGCAGTGGACGCGTGTGTTTGGAACCACCTCCGAGGACGCGGCCTTCGGAGTAACGGTGAACTCCACCGGAGTCTCTGTCGTCGGGCGTACGGACGCCCTGCCGGGGCAAACCAACCTTGGTGGATACGATGCTTTCGTTCGCCGGTACGACTTCAATGGCACAGAAACGGGGACCCTTCAGTTTGGGACTAACTCCACCGATTACGCCTACGGGGCTGCATCGGATAGCTCCGCCGTCTACGTTTGCGGGTACTTCCTTATCAGCTCTCAGGGTGCTTCGGATGCTTTTGTACTGAAGCTGCCGTTTCCCCCGGATGTTTTTGTAGGCGGGGTAGTCAATAACGCCAGCTTTGCTCCCAGCCCAGTCCCTGTTGCGCCAGGATCCATCGCCGCCGTCTTCGGGACCAATTTGGACGACGGTTCCGTAATCACCTCTTCCAGTTTTGGCCCGGACGGCAAACTGATCACCACCATGGGAGGCGCCAGCGTCACAATCGATAATATTCCAGCGCCGATGTTTGCCGCGAATTCGGGACAACTCTCCGTTCAGATTCCCGTTGAACTGGCCGGACGGACTACGGCGACAATTCGAGTGACGGTCGGCGGGCAGACGAGTGTCCCGCGCGCGGTATCGCTGGCTGACATCGCGCCCGGCATTTTTACTGTCAACCAGCAGGGCACTGGGGCCGGCATATTCATCCACCAGGATGGTATTACACCGGTGAGCGCGGCAAATCCTGCTCACCCAGGGGAAATCGTCATACTGTACGCCACTGGATTGGGGCCGGCCACCCCGCCACTGGGGACCGGATCGCCCTCGACGGGGAACGTGACTGGCACTCCAATAGTAATGGTTGATGGAGTGTCCGCGGTCCTGAACTTCTCTGGCGTAGCTCCTGGCTTTGTGGGGCTGAATCAGGTCAACCTCCATATTCCTCCGGGCACTCGCACGGCCTCGAATATTCCTGTGACGCTTACCCTTGGCGGAAAGGATGCTAATCCGGTGACGATCGCGGTCGCTCCCTAGCCTGGGGCGCCATCCTCGCTTTCGGCTGCGGCTCCCTGACGGAGCGGGTCAGTTGGTTTCCGAAACGGACGCAATAAAGGCGCAGGCCCTTACGCCGCAGAGGCTTGCTTAACGCGGTGAATGACTTGCGCGGCGTCCCGGCTCAACACACGATACCTGCGGGACGCGTCTGTTTTGGCATCGGCCAGAAAATCCGCCGTATCTTCGGCTAATCGGCGGATGAATCGCCGCGTTCTATAGCCAGGCTGCGGCGCCAGCAGCAGACCCATCGCCGCGCCCAGGGCGGCGCCGGCCAGGAAGCAGGTCGTCCTGGTAGGTAGCGCATCGCCACTCATGTTATGGCTCCTTTCTGTCGCTAATATTTTAGCAGGAATCAGTTGGTTTCGGACAGGCCTTGAAAGAGGCCGGCGAGGTGGGCCACGGCCGACATCACGCGCTCGTACTGCATCCGGGTGGGGCCTATGACGGCGATGCGGCCGGTGAGACCCGGCTCGAGGGTGCAGGCGGCGCCGATCAGCGCCAGGCCCTGCATCGCCGGGTAGGCTTCCTCCAGGCCGATCCGCACGCAGAGGGACTCGCCGGCGGGCCCTTTCTGCACCGACATTCTCATGTCGTCCCGGATGCACTCATCGAGAAGCTCGATCAGCTTTTCTTTTTCCTCGAGCGCCTGCAGGAGCCGGCGCAGCCGCTCGGCGTCGAGGGCGGGCAGGCTTTCGACCAGGTTGGCCGTGCCATCGAGATAAATCTGGGCCATGGCGTCGCCGCGCAGGAAGCCTTCGAGATAAAGGAGCCGCAGGCGGCGCAAGATGGCGTCGTAGGCAGCGCGCTCTTCCTCGATGCGGCGCAGGATCTCCAGCCGCGTGGCGGAAACTTTCCAGCCGGCGAAATTCTGGTTGACGTAATTGGCGATGCGCTCCAGCTCCTCGGCGGGAATTTCTTCCGCCAGGCGAATGATGCGGTCCCGGACCACGTCGCCGCGGGCGACCAGAACAACGAGCAGCCGGCGCTCGGAGAGCCGCAGGAACTGGACGCGCTCCAGGACAGCCTCCGACAGCGGAGCGGAAACGACGATGCCCACCTGGTGAGTGAGGGCGGCCAGCACATGGGAGGAACGGTCCAGGCGCTCTTCGAGGCTCGAGGCTGCGCGGAGATTGGTCTCGACAAAGTCGGCTTCGAAAGGCCGCAGCCGCCGGGCGCTGAGGGTGTCAACGTAAAGCCGTATGGCCTTTTCGGTGGGCAACCGGCCGGCGGACGTGTGGGGATGGGCGAGGTAGCCGTGCGATTCTAATTCCGCCATCACGTTGCGGATGGAGGCGGGGCTAAGCTTTTCTTTTCGCTGCTCGGAAACGCTCTTCGAGCCTACCGGCTCTCCGGTGGAGATGTAGTTCCGAATGATATCGGTCAGAATCTCCCAGTTTCTGCCGGTAAGGGAAAATGGCCGCGACATGCCCAAGCTCCCTGCGCAACGCCTAATCGAGCGTCCAACCGGATTCTAACCTGCTGACAGAAAGGGAGTCAAGGCAAGAAGCCGGGAAGGGTAGTGGTTCGCCGGGTTGGTTAGTGCGTGCCGGCTACCTCGCCCGCCCAAACGCGGAGGGGAGCGGCGTCGGCGGAAGGTGGAAAAGGCCCCAGGGCCGCACCCACGCGAATTTTCGTGCCGTCGTCGAAAAGCAGCCAACGTCTAGGCACGAGAGTCTGATCCTTGAAGCTGAACAGCAGCAGTTGTTCGTAGTGCTGCGGAACCTGAGGCCGGCCAGAGAGGCTGAAATTGTTTTTCTTCGGCAAGAAGGCGCTCGAAGCCTGGATCTTGGGATCGTTGTACCAGAGACTCAAAGCGGACTGCAATCCCCAGTCGGGCAGCAGGGGGGTGCCGTCGTCGCTACCTGCGACATCCAGGACGACGACCCTGGCGTTGGGCGGGAGTCTCGGCCAAGCCTCGAGCATCTGGGCCTTCAAATGGGAAATAAGGCGGCCGGCCCGAATCCAGCGCTCGGTTTCTCCTAAGCGCGCCGCGTAGAACCAGCAGCAAATGCCGACGGCAAGAGCCAGGACGGCGGCTGGCGGCAGGCGGCCGTGCCGCTCGGCCAGGGCGGCGGCAAGCAGCCAGAATCCAACTGCCAGCAACAAACAGGCGCCGAAGGACGGCAGGTAATTGTGCCGGGGGGCAATCTGGAAGACATAGTTGGGGGCATAGGCGCAGAAGAACCAGGCGGCCCCGAAGACCGCTAATTTGAGAAGCTTCGCTTTGTCGGGCGCGCCCGGCCCGGCAGCGCTGCTTGCTCTGAACAGTATGGCGACGGCCAGGAAGGCCGCCGGGACGCCAAGCAGAGGCAGAAGCAGGCCCGCAAAGCCTCGGCTGCGGAGCGCCTCGCCGGCGAGCTGCCAGGTATTACCGAGCAGAATATCGCCGAAGCTGGCGCGCAGGCTGAAAAAGACGCGGACCATCTGCCCGCGAATCGGCTGCAGCGGGCGCTGGAAGACGAAACCGGGTTCGCCGAATCCAAACCAGCTCGTCTGGCGCACGGCCAAGTAAGCCGCGCTGCTGAGGGCGAGGGGAAGAAGAAAGCGCAGTCCCTCCGGCCAGCGCAGCGCGCCCCAGCGCTCGAGCATCCACAGACAGGCAAAAATCGCGAGGAAGCCGAACGCCGTCTCGTGGGTGAAGGCAGCCGCCGTAAAGAGCATCCAGCAAGCTGCATAGAACGCCCAGCCGCCGCGCCGGAGCCAGGCCAGGCCAAAGTGGGCCGACAGCAGCAGGAGGAACAACAGGGGAATATAAATGGTCGCGGGCCAAAAGTCGGCCTGTCCGTGGTTGGGATAGGTGAGGAAGAAAAACAAGAAGAGAAACGAGAGCAGGTAGTGTCCGGAAAGCCGCCAGACAAGCGAGAAAGCCAGCAGGGCATTGGCGGCCGCCAGGACGCCCAGCAGGAGATGATGCCGGCGGGGGTCCTGCCCCAGGAAGTAGTAGCGGAGGCAGTGATACACATTGAACAAGGGCTCGTCGGTGAGGAGATTGCGGACCAGGCTCGCCCTGAACTGTCCGAGGGAGCGCTCGCCGCGCCGGAAGACCGCCATGTGACTGTAATCGTCGGCATAAAACTGGAGGTGGCCGGCCCAGCGCAAGGAAGGATTGAAATACAGGCTGAAGAGAAGAGCGAGCAGATGCGCGGCCCAGGCGGAGCGCGGCATGGGACGCTCAGCGTCTACCGCCCAGGGCGATTTTGGCGGCGTTGGCGCCGACCACGCCGCCGCTTCGAATGGTCATGGCTTGAGGTCCAGAGCCGCTTTGCCGGTTGCCAAGTCTGCAGGCACTGAGATGTGGTCGTGCATGATCAGCCATTGGCCATTGATCTTCCGCAAGCCACTGGTGGCACGGACCCAGACCTCGGATTTCTGCCCGTTCCTCAACGCGCCGCTGATTCGTTCGACGCAGTGGATGAAGGCCACGCCGTCGCCCGCAACCATGCGCAGGTCGCGAAACTCCGTATCGATTGGTCCCTCGTACTGGGCGAGGAATTCCTCGTAGTCTTTCCGATACGCGTCTTTCCCCCTGTACTGCAGCGGCGGCACGACGTCGTACGCTACCAGGTCATTTCCCGGCGCGTAGATCGACATAATGGCGTCAACATCGTGGGCGCGGAAAGCTTTCGCCCACCGGTCATACACCTGCCGAATTTCGGCTTCATCATTCGCGGCGCGTGTCTTGGGCATCCACTGCAGGAAACCCCAGGCGAGCGCCACCGCAGCAAGCACCACCACAGCAAGCGCAAGGAGCTTTTTCATTTCGATCTCCCTTCATGTCTCGCATTAACTTATTGCTAGAAGTCGCGCCCTCAAATGTTAGTCCCCTCATGACAGTGACCGAGAGCCGCTAGCCGCCGAAAGCATGCTTCGAGAGACCTGCATAAAACCGGTCCTGGTCAGCCTAAGACGAAAGTGCTGGACGTCCTTGTGCCCCAGCAACTCCCTGCACGGTCCGGATATCGTATCGTGTCAGACGGCGACCGCGCGCTCTCTCTCACCCAACATATGGATAGATCTCATCTGCGATCCAGTAGTAGGTGATTACGGCCGCGAACACTGTTCCCGACAGAAACAGACCCCGCCGCTAACGTCGCCATGTGAGCCGACTGGAGGAACACTGCATCAGTATGTCGACGAGGTAAGCGGCACAGTAGCAGAGATTCGCCAGACCCGCGAGGATGAAGAGGATCAGAAGCGACTGCGGCGTCAGCGCGGCGCGGAAGTGAGGCCACGTCAGTACAAGCCAAGCGATGACGACAGCAGTGAGAACAAGGTTGTAGAGGACCCGGCGAGGCTCCCAATATCGAATCGCGTCATCGAGGATACTCCGAAATTGTGGGCTGTTCATGATCAAGCCTCTCCAGTGTCTGTGCGCCGTCTAACGACTCGGGCGCTCAGGCGGGCGCAGTTTGCCCGACCACTGCAACGCCTTCTCAGCACGCGCCTTGGCCCGAACGCGATGCTCCCTTACCGTTGTCTGACCAGAGCGCGAATCCGAGCACGGCCCAGCCCGCAGCGATACTCAAGAACACCGCACCGAAGAATCCTTTCTGCGGTTGAGAGCCGGACAGAAGAATCAATGCCACTCCACTCAGAACCAACAAAGCTAGAATTAGGCCAAAAACAAACGGTACGGCTCGTCTCCAGCCCGAAAATACTCTGGCCTTCAAAGTGCCAATCCCAAAGAGCAGCAGGCCGATGGGCAGGAGCAACAACCCCACGCCCATCACGTCCCAGCCGGGCTGCTGGGTCCCGTAAAACAGTTCAGACACCCAAAATTCGATGATGTTGCCCAGGAGCATGGTTCCGAGGGCCAGGAGGCAAATTACAAATCCGCCTTTGGCTAAGCTCTCCGACCGTCCAGCTTGCTTTGCATGGAAGCCTACGAGCCCGGCCATGAAGAAAAGCATGGCAGGATTGAGCAGTAGTGTACGCCAGCCGCGTTCTGAAAGACCGAACACATCTCGGGAGGCAAGGATCCATGTTGCTGTCCACAACACGCTGCCCAGCAGGGCCAGAAGGCCACTCGATCGGATCAGTTTCGAAGAGAGCATCGTTAGCACTGCTTTCTTGGAACGGCGAGTTTTCCTCCGTTCACATTGCTGGCCGACGCAACTACGAGCGGGCTAACTCCTGATTATCCAGACCTGCATAAAACCGGTCCTGGTCAGGGTGTTAAGCGCTTGCCATGTAACCACTTTCGTTCCACTCTAATGCGTCGCGAACGAAAGACGAAACGTGTGAGCACCCACACGGATTCTAGCGTTCGGGGAGAAAAGGAGTCAAGGCGGAGAAGCTGGGCTGAGGGTCAGCGGGCGACGGCGGCGAGGTCGTGCCAGGGAAGACCCTGGGATTCGGCTACGCCGGAGTGGACCAGCTCGCCGCGGTAAGTATTAACGCCGGCGCGGAGGGCGGCGTTCTCCTCGACCGCCCGCTCCAGGCCCAGGTCGGCCAGCAGGTGAACGTAGGGGAAAGTGGCGTTGGTGAGGGCGAAGGTGGAGGTGTGGGGCACGGCGGCCGGCATGTTGGAGACGCAGTAATGCAGTACGCCGTCCACCAGGTAGACCGGATCAGTATGGGTAGTAGGCTGGGAGGTCTCCAGACACCCGCCCTGGTCGATGGCGACGTCCACCACCACCGCGCCGCGCTTCATCTGGGAGATCATGTCGCGGCGGACGAGCCTGGGAGCGGAAGCGCCGGGGATGAGCACGGCCCCGACGACCAGGTCGGCCAGGCGAAGA
>JACQDG010000341.1 GCA_016201185.1 Acidobacteriota bacterium
GCCGTCCTGCTGATCGCCGCCATTTTGCCCGGCCCGGAGTTGCGCGAGCTGCTCGACCAGGCCCGCGACCTGGACCTGGATGCCCTGGTCGAGGTTCACGACCGCTCCGAGCTCGACCGCGCGCTCGAGGCCGGCGCCGGCCTGATCGGCGTCAACAATCGCAACCTGCAGACATTCGAAGTTTCGCTGGAAACGTCCCTCCGGCTGGCGGAGCACATCCCGCCGCAAGTGCTGGCGGTGAGCGAGAGCGGCATCCGCACGGCGGAAAATGTCGCCCGGCTGGCGGAGGCCGGGTACCGCGCTTTTCTGATCGGCGAGAGCCTGATGTCCCGAACCGACCCGGGCTCGGCGCTGGCCGGCCTGCTGGCAGGTATTCATCGTGCCGTTGGAAATCATTAAGGTCTGCGGCATCACCCGCGTCGAGGACGCGCTCGTGGCCGCCCGCGAAGGGGCGACGGCCATCGGCCTGAATTTCTACCCCGGCAGCCCGCGCTATGTGGACTTCGGCCGCGGGGCGATGATCGGGGCGGTCCTGCCCCATACGGTACTCAGAGTAGGCGTATTCGTGGACGAGACCTCGGACCGCATCCGCGACACGGCGCGCGCCGTTCGGCTGGACGTGGTGCAGCTCCATGGCGACGAACCGCCGTTCGATTGCGAGGCGCTGGCGCCGCTCCGGGTGTGGAAGGCGTTTCGCGTCGGCGAGGAGTTCGAGCCCCGGCGGCTCGCTGACTATCCGTGTGAAGCCTTCCTGCTTGATACCGACAGCGGTCTCCTGGGCGGCGCCGGGCGGACCTTTCCCTGGGGCGTGGCCCGCGAGGCCGCGCGCTACGGCAAGATCATCGTCGCGGGCGGCCTCGATGGCGGCAACGTCGCCGATGCCATTCGCGCGGCAGCGCCCTGGGGCGTGGACGCCAGCTCCCGGTTGGAGCGCTCGCCAGGGGTGAAAGATGCGGCCAAGGTGCGGGAGTTCCTACACGCGGCCAAAGCTTATGCCGGAGGGGAAAACCCAAACAGGGAAAACGATGCTTAGCGCAGCGGAGCTGATGGGGCCCGACAGCCGCGGCCACTTCGGCCCCTATGGCGGGCGCTTCGTGCCCGAGGCGCTTATGGCGCCGCTCGAAGAACTGGAGCGCGCTTACCATGAGGCGCAGCAGGACCCGGGCTTCGTCGCCGAATTCCAGGAGCTGCTTCGCCACTACGCCGGGCGCCCCACACCGCTTTATTTCGCCCGCCGCCTGACAGAGCGCCTGGGGGGCGCGCGCATCTACCTGAAGCGGGAAGACCTGCTCCACACCGGGGCGCACAAGATCAACAATTGCCTGGGCCAGGCGCTGCTCGCCCGCCGCATGGGCAAGCGGCGCATCATCGCCGAGACCGGCGCCGGCCAGCACGGCGTGGCGACGGCCACCGTGGGCGCCCTGTTCGGCTTCCGCACCATGGTCTACATGGGCGAGGAGGACATGCGCCGCCAGCGGCTCAACGTCTTCCGCATGCGCTTGCTGGGCGCCGAGGTAGTCCCGGTCCATGCCGGCAGCCGGACCCTCAAGGACGCCATCAGCGAGGCCATGCGCGATTGGGTGACCAACGTGGCCGACACGCACTACCTTCTCGGCTCGGCGCTGGGCGCGCATCCTTACCCCCGCATGGTGCGCGATTTTCAAAGGGTCATCGGCCTCGAAGCGCGGGCGCAAATTCTGGAACGCGAAGGGCGCCTGCCGGATTTGTTGCTGGCCTGCGTGGGGGGCGGCAGCAACTCCATCGGGCTGTTTTATCCTTTCCTGCAGGACGAGTCGGTGGAAATGGTGGGAGTCGAGGCCGGAGGCCGAGGAGCGGTTCTCGGCCAGCATGCGGCGCGGTTCAGCGGGGGCTCGCCGGGCGTTTTGCACGGCGCCCAGAGCTACCTGCTGCAGGATGCCGACGGGCAGGTGGCGGCGACCCATTCCGTCTCCGCCGGCCTCGACTACGCACTTGTAGGACCTGAGCACGCCTGGCTGCACGACTGTGGCCGAGCCCACTACGTCTCTGCCGACGACAGCGAGGCTCTGGACGCGGCCCGTCTGCTCTCGCGCCTGGAGGGCATCGTCCCGGCGCTCGAATCCGCCCACGCCGTAGCAGAATGCCTCCGCCGCGCTCCCGGCGCGGCCGGCCGGATTTTCCTGGTGAATCTCTCGGGCCGCGGCGACAAGGACATGGACATCTTCCGGGATAATCTCCCGGACCTCGATCGCCCGGAGCGGGCCGGTTCATGACTCGCATTGGCTGCCGCTTTGCCCGGCTCCGCCAGGCGGGCGAGCGCGGATTGATCGCTTACCTGACAGCGGGCGACCCTGGCCTGACCCGCACGCCTGCGCTGGTTGATGCGCTGGAGCGCGGCGGCGCCGACCTGATCGAACTCGGTGTGCCTTTCTCCGATCCCATTGCGGACGGGCCGGTCATCCAGCGCGCCAGCGAACGGGCCCTGCGGGCCGGAGCAACCTTGCCGGCCATTCTCGGGACAGTAAGGGAAATCCGCCGCCATTCCGAGATCCCGCTCGTGATTTTCAGCTATCTGAACCCCATTCTGCGCTACGGCTTTTCCCGCTTTGCCGCCGACGCCGCCGCGGCCGGAGCCGACGGGGCCCTGCTCACCGACCTCAGCGTGGAGGAGGCCGATCCCTTCGTGGCCGAGATGCGCCGCCACGGATTGGATACGATTTTCCTGGCCGCACCCACCAGCACCCCTCGCCGGCTGGAGCTGGTGGCTCGCTACTCAACCGGTTTTATTTACCTGGTGTCCCGCACGGGAGTAACGGGCGAGCAGGAGTCGCTCTCCGATTCCCTGCTGCCCCTGATCGCCCGCACGCGGGCGCTGACCAGTCTGCCGCTGGCAGTTGGCTTCGGCATCTCCCGGCCGGAGCACTTGGCCGAGCTCGCTCCGCTGGCCGAGGCGGCGGTGGTGGGAAGCGCCTTCATGCGGCTGATCGAGCAGCACCAGGCAAGCCCGGACCTCGAGGAACGGCTGGAGAAGTTCGGGGCGGAGCTGAAAGCGGGGTTTTCTCGAGCCCTGCACCAGAAATAGTCATGGACCTGTCGGATTGGCGAAACAAGATCGATGAGATGGACCGCCGGATTCTCGAACTGTTGAACGAGCGCGCCCGCTGCGCTCTGGCCCTGGCGCCGCTGAAGAAACGCGCGGGCATCCCCATCCATGAACCCGGGCGGGAGCAGGAGGTGCTGGACAATCTTGCCGCCAACAACGGTGGCCCGCTCAGGACCGAAGCCGTGCGGCGCATCTTCCAGCGCATCATCGACGAGATGCGCTCCATTCAGCAGGAGGCGATGCAGGACGAGCGGAAGTAGCAGTGGCCGTCACTTTCCGGGCAAGCTGTCGAGGCTGTTATGCAAACCGTCACCATTGTCGGCGTGGGACTGATCGGCGGATCGTTTGCGCTGGGGCTGCGCCGCTGTGGATTCCGTGGCCGGTTGATCGGCGTCGACCCGGGGCCTTCCCTCTCAACGGCGCTGGCGCGGGGCGTGGTGGATGAGAGCCTGCCGCTGGAACAGGCGGTCCCGCAATCGGATCTGATTTATCTGGCGATTCCCATCGGCCGCATCCTGGAGCTTCTTCCCACGGTGGCCCCGTTGGTTCGGCCCACCGCCTTGGTCACCGATGCCGGCAGCACGAAGGGCGAGATCGTGATGGAGGCGGACCGGCTCTTCACGAACGGCGCTGTCTTTCTGGGCGGGCATCCCATGGCGGGCAAGGCCGAGCGTGGCGTCGAGGCGGCCGAACCGAACCTGTTTCGCGGCGCCACCTATGTGCTCACGCCGGCGGAAGATTCCCTGCCCTCTGCGGCACCGGTCGAAGAATTCTGCCGGTGGCTGGAACGATTGGGCGCGCGGCTGCTGGTGATGCCTGCCCAGGCGCACGACCGGATCGTCGCCTTCACCTCGCATTTGCCCCAGATGGCCTCCACCGCCCTCGCTTCGGTGGTGCTGGAGCAAATGAGCTCTCCCGATTCCTGGAAGGTCGCCGGGAGCGGCCTGCGCGACACCACGCGCCTGGCCGCCAGCGCCTACGACCTGTGGCGGGACATATGCCTAACCAATACTAAGAACATCGACCGGGCGCTGACCGCCTACATTCAGAAGCTGGAGCACCTCAGGGAAAATCTCCGCCAGCGGGCTCTCGAGGAGGATTTCCGCCGGGGAGCGAAATTCGTCGCGCAGTTCCAGGAATGGCTCCAGTTTTAGCTTGAATTTGCACTGGCGAAGGTATATCCTCATGGCAAGATTCTCAGTACCGACGGTCCGGCGCGGAGAGCAGGCGCGTGAGGTGACCTGCCTCCCCCAGGTGCGCTGACTGCGGCAGACCTTGCTATTCGGGACGGCATGCGACCAAGGGGATGCGTGCCGGGCGGGTGGCCGTGGCGACACAAGAGTGGGAGCAGCGACAACACGTTTTGGCGGGCCTGTTCCGGGAGTGGACGCGCCTGGAAGGCGCTCGACAGCGCCAGGAGTGCCGGCGGGGAGCTGTAATCTACTCGGCCGGAGAGCCGAGTGATCGTGTTTTCCTTCTGAAATCGGGGAAAGTCAAGATCTTTCGCACGGGACCGGACGAGAAGCGGTTCATCGTGCATCTCGTGGGGCCTGGGGACCTGTTCGGTGAGATGGCCCTCCTCGGCGAGCCCGAGCGGGAGAACTCCGCTGAGGTGCTGGAGAAAGCCGCCCTATGGGAAATTCCTCGCAGGCCCTTGCTCGAGTGGCTCCGGGCGCATCCGGAGGTCTGGCGCGAGCTGGCCAATCTTTTCGGTAGGCGGATGCGAAGCCTGGAGGGCGCCGTGGAGAGGCTTCTATTTGGCGAAGTGGAGCAGCGGATTATCCGGCTCCTGCTGGAACTGGGCGAGCAGTACGGCCAGCGGGACGAACACGGCCTGGACCTGCGAATCGCGCTTTCCCAGCGGGAGCTGGCCCATCTGGTCGGCTCCACCCGCGAGACCACCTCCGGCGTGCTCAACCGACTCCGCAGGCGCGGCTGGATTCGAATCCGGCGACGCAGCCTGTGCCTCTGCTCCCTGGCCGACCTGGCCCGCGCCGCGCAGAAGCCCCTGGCCCCGCGAATTCCGCCCCGGCCGGAAGTGAGCTGGCCGGCGGAAGAAGCGAGGCCGAGCGGTACGGGAGACACCTGAGCCCCGCGCCGGCCGATCGCGGTTGCCCCCTGCTTCACCGGCCGGTTACACTCAAGATTCCAGCCTATCCATGGGACAGTTCCTGAACCTTGCCAACCAGCTCACCCTGTTCCGCCTCTTTCTGATTCCCCTTATCTTGATCGCCATGCTTTACGGCCGGCACGGACTGGCCCTGGCGCTGTTCCTGGCCGCGGCGGTCACCGACGGCATCGACGGCCTGGTAGCCCGCCGGATGAACCTGAAAACCCAGCTGGGCGCCTACCTGGACCCGATCGCCGACAAGCTGCTGCTCAGTTCCAGCTTCTTCATCCTGGCGCTGATTCATTCTATTCCCTGGTGGGTCACCATCCTGGTGCTCAGCCGCGACGTGATCATCCTGGCTACCTCGCTGGTGCTCACTCTAGCTACGCAGATTCGCGATTTCCCGCCCAGCATCCTGGGAAAGATGAACACCGCTTTTCAGGTCTCCGCCGTGCTCGGTGTAGTCCTGCGAAACGCTTATCCCTATCCGCTCACGGTGCAACTGGCCGGCGTTGCGGTGAAACTCGCCGCGGCATCCACGGTTTTAAGCGGCGTCCACTACGCGGTCGTCACCTCGCAAAAGCTGGCGCGGCACACCGGCCCCTCTCCATCCGGGCCGACACCAGGAAGAGATTGACGTCCGTGCGGCAACGGGTTTAGGCTAGAAATAGGAACCGGCATGACTCGATATGCCCCAGCCCGCCATTACCTCCCTGGCGCGGTGGCTGCTTTCGCCCTGTCGGTCTTTTCCGGGTGGTGCGGCTGGAACTGGAAACCGGCCTTCGTCCCCGCCTTTCTTCTGCTGTTCAGCTCCGGGCTTTTGCTGTTCCTGGCCACCCGGCCCGTGATCATCATCCGCGATAAGTCGCTCAGCGTGGGCGACAGGAGTTACCTGTGGAGCGAGGTGGAGAGCCTGGATACGACGGGCTGGAGCGTGCCGCTGGTGCTAAACATCACCCTGCGCGGCGACCGCTTCCTCCGCTTGATCTACGCCGGCGATCCCGAGTCGGCGGGCAGGCTGCTGCGCCAGATGCGGCGCCTGGCGCGCGGCGCCCGGATCGATTCCTTACCGGCAATACTGGGGCGATGCTCTGCCACCCGCCGACGAGGACGCCGTATCCCAGGCCCCGCGGTACCGCGTCGTGCTTCCGGAAGATGAGGCCGAAATCGAGCGCCTCTTCCAGCAGCTGAAGTCGGCCGGCCACCTGGACCACCAGACCTCCTCGGAAGAGCGCCGGGAATAGCCCTTCCCCGCCCGCTGCGGTAAGATCTCACACGCCGTGAAAATCACCAACGTCGAAGCCATCTACCTGCGCCTGCCGCAGGTCAAAGAGCAATGCGACAGCGGGCAGGACGCTCTGATTGTGAAAGTCTCGACTGACGCCGGCATCACCGGGATCGGCGAGGTGGATTCCGCCCCCCTGGCCGTGAAGGGCGCCATCGAGGGCCCGTTTTCCCACACCACGGCCAGCGGCTTGCGCGAGCTGCTGATCGGCGAGGACCCCTTCCAGACGGAATACCTCTGGTACAAGATGTACCGCAAGAATACCTATGGCGGCCGCCGCGGCGTGGCCATTCACGCCATGAGCGGCATCGACATGGCGCTGTGGGACATCAAGGGCAAGGCGCTCGGCCAGCCCATCTGGAGGCTGCTGGGGGGCGGCTTCCACCGCCGCATTCGGCCCTACGCCAGCTCCCTGTTCGGCGCAACCCCCGAGGAGACCGGCGAGCGGGCCCGCCGCTTCCTCGACCGGGGCTTTACCGCCGTGAAATTCGGCTGGGACCCCATGGGCCGCGACGAGAAGACCGACATCGCCCTGGTGCGCGAAGCTCGCCGCGGCCTGGGAGGAGACGCCGACCTGATGATCGACGCCGGCCTGGTCTGGGACGCGAAAACCGCCATCCAGCGCGCCCGGGCCTTCTCCCAGTACAACATCTTCTGGCTCGAGGAGCCGCTGCTGCCCGACGATTACGAGGGCTACCGCAAGCTTTCCGAAGCTACGGAGGTCCGCATCGCCGCCGGCGAGGAGGAAAGCAACCGCCTTTCCTTCCTCGAGCTGATGGACCGCGGGCGCATCGACATTGTACAGGTCGACCTGACGCGCGTCGGCGGATTCACCGAAGCGATGAAGATCGCCAGCCTGGCCGTCGATCGTGGCCTACCCGTGGTCAACCACGGCTTCACCACTTATATCAACGTGGCCGCGGCGCTGCATTTTCTCAATTCGATTCCCAACTCCTTCATCCTGGAGTTCGTCGTGGAGGAGGGGACGACGTTGCGCGACCGGATCACGCGCCAGAAGATCGTGGCCCGCGACGGATATCTGGACATCCCCGACGCCCCGGGCCTGGGCATCGATCTTGACGAAGACGGCGTCGCGCAGTACCGTGTAGCGTAGTTCCTGGGGCGCCGCCGCGCGGGGCCGCCGTCAGAGCCGCCGGGAAACGTCGACGTTGGCCCGTTGAGCGACATTCTTCCCTCTGTTATTCTGTGTGTAGAGCCATGAGGGCGGAGGGACCTTAGAATGGCGACACTTTTTGATGAAATCGAGGCTGATGCCATGAAGCTCTCCCTGCGGGACCGGGTGAAGCTCGCACAACGCCTGGTCTCCAGTCTCGACGATGAAGGGGAGTCCGGCGTCGAAGTGCTGTGGGCTGCGGAGGCGGAGCGGCGGCTCGAAGAGCTTCGGACGGGCAAAGTGAAAGGCATCGATGCCGCCGAGGCTTTCAGGAAGGCACATGAAGCTCTCAAGCGGTGAGAATCGAATTTCACC
>JACQDG010000363.1 GCA_016201185.1 Acidobacteriota bacterium
CCCAGCAGCGGGATGTTGGCCAGGCCGGGGATCTTCATGAAGTTCTCGGTCACCCGCTGGTCGAGCAGCCCGGCGATCACAAAGCTCTGACCAGGCTGCAGCTCGATGTCAGTCTCCACCCGCCGAGTCGAGAGCGCAGGAATGGTGAACCCGGACAGCGTCAGAGCATTGGCGAAATCGAGCGAGCTCACCTCCGGCCGCACGTGGAGCTTGATGGTTTCGCTCGGCGTGAACACGGGTAGGAAGGTGAGCTTGATGCCGAACTCCCGGAACTGGATGGTCACCGCCCCGGCATTGGCGCCCCCCTGAATGACCGGAAAGGGGAATTCGCCGCCCACCAGAAAGCTCGCTTCTTTGCCGCTGGTGGCGACCAGGTTCGGCTCGGCCAGGATCTCGATCAGGTTCCGCGTTCGCAGCGCCTTGATGGTCGCCGCCAGGTTCAGGTCAGGCCGGAAGGCGAAGATGTTCAAGATGTCGCTGAGGTTAAAGTTGCTCCAGGGCCGTCTTCTGCACCTCCGCGAAGCGCACCTTAAGCAGGATTTGCTTGTCCGGCACCACCGGCACGGACAGGTTGCTGACCACCGGGCGGCCGGGCCCGGCGGCTAGCACCACAGCCTTCTCCACCACCGCCGGCGAGCTGACCTTCCCGGTCAGGGAAACGGCGTTCTGTCCGGGCACCACCTGGATGTTTTCGCCGGGAAAAGTGCTCTGGAGCTGCTGCTGGATCTGCTGCAGGTTGGGGCCGACGCTGATAGTGAAAAAGTTCCTTTCGCCGCTCTTGGACCAGATCACCAGAGTGGTGATGCCGGAGCTTTTGGCGTTGAGCAGAACTTCCTTAGAGGAAACGGCCACGGCATCGGCCACCTCCGGATTGGATATCGAGATGCGGGCAATCTCATCGGGATGGTCCAGGATCACGGATTTGCCGACCGTCATCGCGATCTCTTCGTTGCGGCCTGCGGCGGCCTGCGGGGCGTTCGCCGCTAGGAGCACAGAGACGGACGGAGCCGTCGCCGCCGTCACAAGCGCCAACACCAGGACGGCGAGGGTCGCACGAGTGGGGGGATTCTGTCTCATATTTCACCTGATCCAAGCGCCGGCTCTGGCGCCAGGGCGCCTGGCCGGTCTGGTTCTTCAGTTCAGTTCTTCTCGAAGCCTACGGTCTCCACCGTCCGCTTCTCGGCCCGAATGATCTCCACCTGCTGCTTGACGGGGGCTGGCGGCGGAGGCGGAGGCGGCGCCACCTTCACTGTGCGGGTCACCGGCCGCGGCTTCTGTTCCGTCTTGGGCTGTTCCGTCTTGCCGCCGCTGTACAAGGCGGTCAGGCGCACGCCGCCCGGCTTTTCTGTCTTGGCGTCGGTGGGGTTGCGCAGCACGAGCTGGATGCGGCCCTCGCTGGAGGCCAAAGTCAACACCTCGGCCTGTTCGGGCGTCACTAGCATGGTCACCACCGGGACGTTTTCCGCCTGGCCGCGGGCGTCGGCCTGGATCTTGGTGCCAGCCGAAATGACGAGAATGTTTTGCAGCACGGTGGTCGTCATCCGGCTGTCGCCGCTGTTGGCCGGGCTGCCGGTCACCAGCACGTCCACCCGCGTGCCGGGCAGCACGAAGCCCGACACGCCGATCACGTCGTTGACCCGCACCGAAACGGCCCGCATGCCGGAAGGGATCACCGAGCTCAAGCCCACCCCGGCGTTCTTTTCGCTCAGCCGGCCGGCTACAACCGGCTCCTCGGCGAGTACGTTGCTCACCACCGCGCGGTCCACCACCTCCTCGATCTTGGAAAATCCGCCCTTGGGATAGTTGTCCGCCGGCCACTTGATGACGTGCAGGTCAGCGGCCTTCACCGTGGCGCCCATCGGAAGGTCGCTGGTGGCCACCACCAATTCCTTCGTGGCGTATTTTTCCTTGCGGGGGGAGTTGGCCCGTACGGTGATCTGGTAGAAGATGCCGCTGACCAGCAGCGCCAGCATCACGGACATGCCCAACACCATCATGAATCGTTTGTCCATATGGTTCTCTCTTTATCTCGCGGCGAAGGAAAGTAAAACGCCCAGGGTAATGGCCGGGGCGTAGGGAATCGCCTCCGGCTCCGCCGCGTTGTGTTTGGTTCTTCCACGCAGCTTTTTCACCAACAGGTAAAACATCGCCAGCAGCCCGCCGACGATGGCGGTCAGGAAGGCGGCCATGAGGGTCTGGCCGGCGCCCAGCACGGCGCCGAAACCGGCCATCAGCTTGATGTCGCCTCCTCCCATCCCGCCCAGCAAGAAAAAGATGAAAAAGACAAAAAAGCCGATGAATGTTCCTGCCAGGGAATCCCCGGCGCCGCGCACTCCGCGCAGGGCGGTTTGCGCTCCCAGGCCCAGAGCGAAGGCGGCCGCGGCAGTCTTGTTCGAGATCTGCCGCCGCCACAGGTCCTCGATCGTGGCCAGCACGCCGATCAGGATCGAAATGTAAAAAAGCCAGCGCATCCTATGCCATCCCTTCGCGTCCCGTGAAGGGGTCCGCCGGTCGCCCGGCGAACCCCCGCCCGGATGCTCTGGGAAAAATGGTCTCCTCTTTAGCCACCCGCGCTGGTCAGAGCCGCTTCCAGCTTGCTGAAGATGTTGCTGATGCTGGAGGCGATGGTGGGCAGCAGCGCGCCTGCCGCGACGGCCACAAAGCCCGCCAACAGCGCGTACTCCACCAAGTCCTGGCCGCGAGTGTCGCGGATCATCCACTTCACCAACATGGCGTTGATTCTCTTCATTGTTTTGCTTCTCCTTGTGTCCCTCAAAACGGACGGCTGATTGTCAAATTGTCAAAGGGTTACCCAGTGCGCACTGGGCGAAAGCGCTCCTCACCCGGAGGACCGCGGGGCAGCATGTCCCCCCATTCCACCGGGCGCGAACCGGCGCCGGCATATTCTTCGCTAAAGCTACCGGCGACCAGCTTCGGTTTCTCGAGCGCCTCCTTGACGACCGCCAGCGGCAGGACCTCTATGAATCTCCGGTAACCCGAATCGTAGGACCTACGATCCGCCGGCCCCGGCGCCGCGAGCGGCGCCGGTGGTTTTCCTGCGGCCTTTCGCAGCCCATACTTCGCGATCTGCGTCTTTCGGGCCAAGTCAAAGACCCTGATGGCCGATTGCTCCGGCGTCCGCGGCTTCAATTCGGCGGCGCCACCGGGGCCGGTCAGGATCCACAGGGATAACAGCCAGTACATAAAGCCCTTTCCTGTCATTCAGACCCCAGAGGGGCCGGCGGACTGCCGCACGGCCCCTTCCGGGAGACA
>JACQDG010000029.1 GCA_016201185.1 Acidobacteriota bacterium
ATGCTGGGGGGAAAGGTCGCGGGCCTGGCCTTCGTGATCGAGCTCGAGTTCCTCAAAGGCCGCAGCCGCCTCAACGGGTACGACGTATTCTCCCTTTTGAAATACGAGAGCTAATGTCCGCTATCCGCGTGGAGGCCCTGGCTAAAATCAACCTTGGCCTGCGCGTCCTCTATCGCCGGCCGGACAACTTTCACGAGCTGCGCACCGTCTTCCAGACGATTTCTCTGGCCGACCGGATCGACCTGCAGTACCGCCGCAGCGGGGGCCCTGCCATTGAGCTGACCTGCAACCGGGCGGAGCTTTCCGGGCTCCACAACCTGGCGGCTCGGGCCGCGCGCCGGTTGCTCGAAGCAACGGGTAATATCGGGCGGGTGAGCCTGCAGCTTGAAAAGCGGATTCCCGTGGGCGCCGGACTGGGAGGCGGCTCCAGCGATGCGGCGGCGGTCTTATGGGCCCTGGGTTCCCTGCTGCGGCCCTTGCCTCCCCGGGAACTGCTGTTTCACCTGGCGGCGGAACTGGGGAGCGACGTCCCCTATTTCCTTCTGGGCGGAAGGGCCCTGGGGGTTGGCCGGGGAACAGAAGTTTATCCCCTGGCTGATAGTCCGGCGCGGTGGCTTCTAGTCGTGGCGCCGTCGATAGCGGTTTCCACCGCCGAGGCTTATCGGCGCCTGGCCCCGCATTTGACATCGAGCCGCTGGGAAGATAAGATAGATCGTTTCTGCTCAGTTATTTGTGTGCCTGAGCAAGGGCCGGCACGGGATTTTAAGCTGGACCCGGAAAACGACTTTGAAGCGGTCGTCTTCCGGCTATATCCGGAACTGGAAAGACTGAAGGCGCGCCTGGGGGAGTTAGGCGCGCGTCCCGCCCTGCTGTGCGGAAGCGGTTCTGCCCTGTTTGGCTTGTTTGCAGACCGTCGGCAGGCCCTTCGCGCTCGCGATTCTTTCGACCTGGATGACGGGGACCGTTTTGTGGTGAAAACGGTGGGTCGGGCTGACTACCAGACTCGGTGGCGGGGTTGGCTGGACAACAAATCGACGGGCCGGTAGCACTTATGGCGGCAACCGCCCCTGTTCGCGACATGCAGCAAGACCGACTGAAGATATTTTCGGGAAGCGCGAATCCCGAGCTGGCAAAGGAGATTTGCTGTCACCTAGGAGTGCCCCAGGCCAAGGCTTCCCTCCAGCGGTTTTCCGACGGCGAGGTCTATCTGCAGATTTTGGAGAACGTGCGCGGCGCCGATGTCTTTGTGGTGCAACCAACCTGCACACCGGTGGAGCGGAACCTTCTGGAGCTGCTGCTGATGATGGACGCGCTAAAGCGCGCCTCGGCCAAGCGCATCACTGCCGTGCTGCCCTACTACGGCTATGCCCGGCAAGACCGCAAAGACAAGCCGCGGGTGCCGATTTCGGCAAAGCTCGTGGCCGGCGTTCTGGTAACTGCCGGGGCCGACCGGGTGCTGACTCTCGACTTGCACGCGGCGCAGATCCAGGGGTTCTTCGACATCCCGGTGGATCACCTGTTCGCGACGCCGGTGATGATCGAGTATTTCCAGAAGCTGGCGCTTCCTTGCCTGACGGTGATATCGCCGGACGCCGGAGGAGTGGAACGGGCCCGCGCTTTCGCCAAGCGGCTAAAAGCCCCGCTGGCCATCATCGACAAGCGCCGCGAGGAACCGAACGTCGCCGAGGTGATGCACATCATTGGCCGGGTGCGCGGCCGCACCTGCTTGATTGTGGACGATATCGTGGACACGGCCAGCACATTGGTGAAGGCTGCAGATGCCCTGATGGAGCACGGGGCCACCGGTGTTTACGGCTGCTGCACCCACCCGGTGCTTTCCGGGCCGGCGCTGGAGCGGATCGGCAATTCCAGGCTCCAGGAGCTGGTGGTGAGCAATTCGATCCCGCTTTCGGACGAGGCGCGAAAGTGCAGCCGGATCCGGCAATTGAGCGTGGCGCCTCTGCTGGCCGGCGCCATCCAGTCAATCCACGAGGAGACATCGATCAGCCGGATGTTTGTCTGAGAGAAATGGGGAGGTTGGCTTGATAAAGGATATTACCGTCGAAGCAGAGCCGCGCGAGGACCGCGGGAAGAACGCTGCCCGCCGCTTGCGTCGCCTGGGGCGCATTCCGGCCGTTGTGTACGGCGAGGGCAAGGACGCCGTCCCGGTCAGCGTTAGCGCCAAGCAGATCGGCCAGATCCTGCACTCGGCCACCGGTCACAACACCATCTTCCAGCTGGCCACCGGCGATGGGACGCGCCAGGCGGCGATGCTGGTTGATTGGCAGTCGGACCCCGTTTCCAGCGGCCTGCTCCACGCCGACTTGAAGCGCGTCGACCTGACCAGGAAGATTCGAGTGCTGGTGCCGATCCGGACCCAGGGCGACGCGAAAGGCGTCAAGACGCAGGACGGGCTGCTGGAGGTCGTCACCCGCGAAGTCGAAATCGAGTGCCTGCCCTCCGACATTCCCGAGCACATTGATGCGGATGTCACGGAATTGCTGCTGGGCCAGGCCATCCGGGTAAAGGACCTGCCCGCCTCCGACCGCTACCGTCTCACCACGGATCCGGAAAGGGTATTGGTGCACGTGGTGGCGCTGCGGCACGAGGAGGTGAAGCCGGCTGAAGCCGCTGTCGAGGGAGTTGCCGAAGCCGCCCCCGCCGAGCCGGAAGTGATCAAGAAGGGCAAGCAGATCGAGGAAGGCGAGGCCGCCGAAGCCAAGCCCGCCAAGGAGCCCAAGGAAACAAAGGGAAAGAAGTAGGGGCCAAGTGTCCGGTTTCAGGTGTCAGGATCACTCCCCTAGCCTGGCGCCCAGCGCCTGAAATCTGAAACCTATGGTCCTGATTGTCGGCCTCGGAAACCCCGGCGCGGAGTACGAGAACACGCCCCATAACCTGGGGTTCCGAACGATAGACAGACTGGCGGCGGATGGCGGATGGAGCGTGCGGCGGCGGGGGCGGGCCGGTGAAGGAATTGCTCCAGCGGTACGGGCTGCGGCTGGCGGACCTGGTAGTGGTCTGCGACGATCTGAACCTGCCGTGGGGCGCCCCGCGCATCCGCAGGCGTGGTTCCTCGGGCGGGCATCATGGTCTCGATTCGATCATTGCCGCTCTGGAGTCAAAGGAATTTGTGCGGGTGCGGCTGGGCGTGGCGCCCGACCACCCGGTGAAGGACGCGACGGATTATCTACTGGCGCCCTTTCGCCGCTCGCAGCAAAAGGATGTAGACGAGCTGGTGGGCCGCGCTGCCGACGCGGTTCGTTGCTTACTTGCCGAAGGCGCCGCTAAGGCCATGACGAGATTCAATCGTCGCGCCGGAGGCCAAAACATCGAGGACGAATGAGAATCTACGAGATCCTTTTCATTGTGAGGCCGGACGTTCCGGAGGAGGAGATAGATGGCATCGTCGAGCCGCTAAGAAACGTCGTGACGGCGGGCGGCGGAACCGTGGACAAGGTGGACAAGTGGGGCAAGCGGAGGCTTGCCTACCGGGTGAGGAAGTACCGGGAAGGCTTCTACCTCCTGCTCCAGTTTTCCACCGCGCACGGGAGACTGCATCCAGCGCAAGGACTCGGAGAGAATCAATGGCAGATGAAAAGAAGCCCGAAGAAAGAAGGAGAGCGCCCTTCGGCGCGGCCAGGAGCGGCGGCGAGAAAGGCGGCGGGGCAGCCGCTGGAGGACCTGGAGGCGGGCCGGGCGCGGGCGGCAAAAAGCAATACTTCCGCCGGAAGAAGGTTTGCAAATTCTGTGTCGAGAAGATCGACAACATCAATTACAAAGAAGTGCGGCTGATCAGCAGCTTTGTGGGCGAGCGGGGTCGGATCATTCCCCGCCGCATTTCCGGGGTCTGCACCCCGCACCAGCGCCAATTGAGCGACGCCATAAAGAAGGCGCGCAACATCGCCCTGCTGCCCTTCGCCGCCGAGCTGTAACCGGAGAATCTCATGGAAGTCATCCTCAAGAGCGAAGTTGCCAAACTGGGCGGACGCGGGGACCTGGTGAGAGTGTCCGACGGCTATGCCCGCAATTATCTCTTGCCGCGGAAGCTGGCCATTCCCGCCACGGCCAGCAGCAAGAAGGCCATCGAGCAGATGAAGGCCGCCGCGCTGCGGCGGGAGGCCAAGCTGAAGAGCGACGCCGAGCAGCTCGCCGGCCTAATGAAGGACCTCACCGTTACGGTGGCCGAGAAGGCCGGAGAAAACGATCAACTGTTCGGCTCGGTCACCTCTAAGACCATCGCCGAGGAGCTGGCCAAGCAGGGCTACACCATCGATCGCCACAGGGTTGAGATCGCGCAGCCCATCCGCATGCTCGGCGAGCACCAGGTCACCCTGAACCTCCACCACGGCGTTTCGACGCTCATCAAAGTGGTGGTGGTGAAGGTCGAGTAGCCAAATCCCGTTCGCATGCCTTTTTCCCTGGCCGGACAAACCGCTATTGTGACGGGGGCGGCCGAGGGCATTGGAAGGGCCGTAGCCGCCCGGCTGGCCGGCGCGGGAGCAACCGTGGCGCTGGCCGATCTGAACCACCCCGGCGCGGTGGCGGCGGCCGGCGAGATCGGCCCTGGCGCTTTCGCCCTCCGGGCCGACGTAAGCGATCGCGCTTCGGTCGAGCGGATGGTGGCGGCGGTGCCACATGCGCGAGCGGCGCTACGGCCGCATCGTCAACGTAGCCTCGGTGGCCGGCAAGGAAGGCAACCCCAACATGACCGCCTACTCGGCTTCCAAGGCCGGGGTCATCGCCTTCACCAAGTCGCTGGCCAAGGAAGTGGCGACTGAGAACATTTGCGTCAATGCGGTCTCGCCGGCGGTAATCCGCACCCGCATTCTGGAGCAGCTTACGCCTGCCCAGGTGGATTACATGACCGAACGCATCCCCATGCGCCGCACTGGCACGGCGGAGGAGGTCGCCGCGGTGATCCATTTCCTGGCGAGCCCCGACGCTTCCTTCGTCACCGGACAGTGTTATGATGTGAGCGGCGGACGCGCCACTTACTGAGCCATGCAGGCCCTAGCCATTTGGAAGACGGTCACGAGGGACCAAGTGGACTTTCTCGACGAACTGGTTGGGTTGCTCGCGCATCACGCCGTCCGGTACTGCGTGATCGGAGGCCAGGCGGTAAATGCGTTTGTCGAGCCGTTGATCAGCCTTGACCTTGATTTGGTCGTTGCCGTGGACCAGCTTGAGATGGTCGAGGCCTTGATGAAAGATCACTTCCGGGTTGAGCGCTTCAAACACAGCCTGAATCTCTCCAAGCCCGGCTCCAGCCTGCGCGTGCAGATTCAGACCGACCCGCGCTACGCTG
>JACQDG010000038.1 GCA_016201185.1 Acidobacteriota bacterium
AACCGGGCTGGGGGCGGCCTGCTCCTCGCCCACAGGCATTTCCGAAACGCCGCGGCCGCCGAGCAGAATCACATTCTCGGCTACCACTTCGGTGGTGGAGCGCTTGTTGCCATCCTTGTCTTCCCAGTTGCGGGTCTGGAGCCGGCCCTCGATGAAGACCTGCTTCCCCTTCTGTAGATGGGGAAGCACATTTTCCGACCGCCATAGCACGATGCGGTGCCAGTCGGTTTCTTCCTTCCATTCCCCGGTTTGCTGGTCCTTCCAACGCCGGGAGGTGGCCAGGGTGAAGTTGGTGCACGGAGTCCCGTTGGGGGTGTAGCGTGTCTCGGGGTCGCGCCCGAGGTTCCCCAACAGGATCACTTTGTTTACGCTGCGGGAGGCCATGACGCTTTCAAGGTACAATCATTGCCGCTCCAGGGCAAGGGGGAAATTGTGATGCCGGCAAGTTTGCAGGGGCGGCGGGCGTTTCAATTGGAAAATGATCGGGTTCGGGTCTCGGTACTGGTAGGGGGCGGGCACATCGCCGAGATCCTGCTGAAGGAAAAGCAGGTAAACCCCCTCTGGATTCCGCCCTGGCCCAGCATGGAGCCCTGTGATTTCGATGCCCAGGTGCACACGGAATACGGCAACGACGCGGAGAGCCGGTTGCTGGCGGGGATCATGGGCCATAACCTCTGCTTCGATTTCTACGGGCCGCCGTCGGAGGAGGAAGCTGCCTGTGGATTGACGGTGCACGGGGAAGCGTCGGTGATCAACTGGGAAATGGAGGCCGTGGGGGAGGGAGAACTGCGTGCCACGGCCGAGCTGCCGCTGGCGGAAATGCGTCTGGAACGGCGGTTTCGGCTTTCCGCGAAGGACACGGTAGTGACGATTACGGAAACGGCGGAAAATCTTTCGGCCGCGGATCGGGCGGTAGGCTGGACCCAGCACGTGACGCTCGGCCCGCCGTTTCTGGCGCCCGGCCGGACCGTCTTCCACATGCCGGTCACACGCTCCAAAGCGTATGAAAGCGACTTTGCCGAGGGCAAAGGGACCATGCAGCCCGGCGCGGAGTTTGACTGGCCCTGGTGCCCGGATATTCACGGCGGCCGGATCGACCTGCGGCAGACCTCCGCCGCCCCGGTCTCGGCCGGCTTCACCGCGCACTTGATGGATCCGGCGAAGGAGCAGGCCTGGTTCACTGCCTATAATCCAGATATAGGGGTGCTGTTTGGCTACGCTTGGCGGCGGAGCGACTTTCCTTGGCTGGGCATCTGGGAGGAGAACCATTGCCGTCAGCACCGTCCCTGGAACGGCCGGACGCTGACCCGGGCCATGGAGTTCGGCGTCTCGCCCATGCCGGAGCCGCGACGGCGGATGATCGACCGTAAGTGGATGTTTGGGGCGCCGTGTTATCGGTGGATTCCTGCCCGCACCCATGTGACGGTGGAGTACAGCGCCTTCATTCGCAGCTCGGACCAGGCAGTTCGCGAGGTTGCTTGGCAGGGCGAAGGCGTAGTTTTGCGCTAAAACTGCTTCCTCTGTTTCCGCAAGTCCTGTGTGGACACAGGAGGGGTTCCGGTGTATGATTCTCGCCAGGTATAGCTGAGACTGCAAGCTCTAGCCAAACGGATCGAGCCGCACACCGCGGTTCCCGGGGAAATCAGCATAGAGCCCGCAAGCCTTCGCAGGAGGAATTTGTGACAAGAGCAGTCGATGCCCCAGGCCGCTGGGCGTCGTGTCTTTTTTTGTGCTGTCCCCTAGTCGGCGCCGCCCTGGCGGCCCAACCGAAACCAGTGGAACTCCAGTGGAGCGAGCTGGCTCCCGTGATTACCGGCCACGAAATAGCGATAGTTTTACCCGAAGGCGCCAGGATCAAAGGGGAAGCGGTCGCAGTCCGGCCGGATGCCTTAGTCATGAATATCAAAAAGACATCGGACAAGCAGGCGCACCCCAAAGGGCAAGCTTCCATTCCTCGTTCCTCGGTCTCGACGCTTCGGTTAAAGAGACCGCGGTCTTCCGGAAGGGTGGTCGGTACCGTGATCGGTGGTTTGGCAGGCCTGATTGGCGGGGGGGTGACAGCGGCTCTGACAACCAATTCGGTTGGGCCCGCGGTCGCCGTGTGGGTTGGAATCACATCGGCTACGGCAATTGCCGGTTACTATGTGGGCAAGGGAACCGACCAAGGGGAAACGGCCATAAAGGTCGTCCCTGACTCTCCTTAATTTCCATGAGTTCACCTCCGAGGTTTGCGGGATGGGTGGGGAAGGATTTGGAAAGGTACTGCGGCCAGCGTAGGTCTTTTGGAGTGAGAAGACTAGACGGAAGAATTTCGGGGAGGGGCGAAGTGGCGGGCCAGGCGCATAGGAAGGGCCGGGCGTTGCTTGCAGGAGTGACCAAACGTGAAGCAGCGGAGTACCCTTAGTCCAATTCCATTGAAGGGAGACACAGCAATGCAAAGACCACTCCATCGCGCCTTGCGAGTTGTGCTGGGCGTTTTCGCCTTGCTCACCGCCGTCGGAGGTCTGCTCCTGATTTTCAGCCCCAAGCCGGTCGTGATGCGTCTGTTCCTTAGCCCGCCCGAGGCCGAAGTTTCTACCTTGCTGCTCTCCATGATGAAGGAGTTGGGCGGATTTGTTGGCATGCTTAGCGTCATGCTGTTTTTTGCTTCCCGCGACCCGGCCCGCAATGTGGCCATCATTGACGCCTTGATCGTGGGCCTTTGCATCCTGGTCGTTACGCCCCTGCTGTCGCTGTACACGCTGGACATCCGCCAACTCTATCCCAGCTATCTGATCTGGGGACGCTCCGTGGTCCGGTTGGCGCTGGCGGCGCTGCTCTTTTACCTGCGGCCGCGAGAGATTGTACAAGCAGGTGCATGATCCAAAATTTCCGGGTGACCACTTTACCGTCGGACGCAAAAATTTCGGTGTGGAGAAGCCGCCCGTGGGTGGCAGCTGCCGCAGCAGATTGCGGTTGCGTGCTTAAAGAGCAATCCGCACAAGTCAGCAAAGTTATCTGCTTTGGTACGCATCGCTCCCCTCCGTCAGCGCATGCCAAAGAGGCGTTTCCAAAGGGGAGGCGCAGCGGTGCGAAGGCCGAGGGCCGTCCAGTATGGCTCGGCGGCGGAATCGGAGAGAGGCGAAGAGAGGCGGGCGAGGGCGGAGACTTCGCGAAAGCGGCACATCTGATCCACGCAGCGCCAGCAGAGGGTCATGTGGTGCTCCACCTCCAGGCGGCCGCGCCAGGTGATCTGGCCGTCCAGAAGTCGCAGAAACTGCTTGGGCTCGGGACAATCCTTCGGCGCCAGGGCTGCGGCCGTTTTCGCCAGCAGAGGGCGGTTCTGTGCCAGCATGTCGGCGCTCCAGCGGTCCGAGCGCCCCCGCAGCAGCTCTTGCGCTTTTCCCATGGTCGCGGCCACGGTCTTTTCATCGAGGTGGAGCATCTTATCGGCATCGGCGGCGGGGTTCAGCACGGACATCCACACCACTTCTCGCTCCAGGGCGCTGAGCCCTTCGAGCGCGCTTGCGAAGATTTCCCAGTCCAGAAAGATTTCCGGGGCAGGAGCCGGCGGAGCCGTCTGCCGGGCCAAGCCCAGGATTCCCGCTCGCTCTGGCCGTGATACTCGCGGAAGAAGCGGATCTCGCCGGCGCGCGCCTCGAGCAGCGCCAGGCGGAGCAGCTCCTCGCGGCGCGGTGATAATTCCGGAAAATGACGATCCAGGACGGCGGCGGCAAACGGCAGGTAATGGGTGACGAAATGCCTCCAAGCGGAATCCTGCTGCGCCAGACACTGCGCCACCATGTCGGAGCAAGTCATAACGGGCATGGTTGCGATTTCTCCGGATCAGCGAGCCCTGCCGGTCCTATTGCAGGGGCGGCACGCGGTTGCGCACCGGGAAGGTTACCACGTTGCTGACGAAGAAGCCCTGGGCGATAGTCAGGCGCGTCATCAGGTCATCCGGCAGAGCGGAGTTGAGGAGCAGGTTGACCTGGTAGACGCCGATTTGCCCGGGCATCAGGCCGACAAAGTCCACGTCAGCCGTTTTCCCGCCGGCCAGCGCGGAAACGAAATCGTCGGGAACGGCCGGGACCTTGAAAGGCCCGTGGTCGGCAGGGACCCTTCTCCCCGTGACCACGCCTTCCTTGGGATCGGTAAGGCCGAGGCCGGTGCCGAAGACGGTGATGATCTCGCCCGGCAGGGCCGGGTTTTCCGGCGTGACGGGGGAGAAGAAGTCGTTGCCGCAGCATAGGCTGGTGGTCTGGGCGGTGGCGGTGATGCCTGAGCCGCCGGAAACGGTAGCCGAATAACTGACATTGTTACCGTCCTTGCCGGTGCTCCGGGCGTTGAGGATCACGGTGGAGGGCGTGCTGCCGCCTGCCAGCGTCCCATTCTTGACGTTGGTGGTGGCCGTGATGCTGGCATTGGCCGAAACAGTGATGGTGAGGGTGATGCTGTTCCCTACAGCGCCGAGCTGTCGGGCGATGATGTCGAACTCGGGCGGAGTGACGTCCGCCACCAGCCTGGCGGTGACGTTCGGGTCGCCGGCGCCGGCGTTGATGAGGTTGATGAGCTGGTTGGCCACCGTCGGCAGGTTGTCGCTGGCCAGCACGGTGTAGATGTAAGTCCGGCTGCCGATGTTGATGGTGACCACGTCGCCGGCCTTAATTGTGCCGTTGATCGTGACACGGGCGCGGGCCGAGAGGATCCCGATGTTGCTGGCTTCCGCTTGGGCGTCGGGATCCCCGTTGCCGGCGTTGATCAAGGTAACCAGCCTGTCGCGGATCTGGTCGGTCGTCTCGCCGCCCACCGTCGTGTAGGTATAATTCCTACCATTAATAATGATCTGGACCTTGAGGCCGGCGGGGGCGGGGTTGGGCGTACTGCCTGTGGTGGTCGCCTCGATGGCCACGGTCCCCCGGGCGCGCGCCATACCGTGGACCACCACCCCGGCGCGGGGCTCCGGACCGTCGTAAGCGTACAGCCCGGGGGCGGCCCGAGGGACGGCGGCGGGCTTGGCGACGGAAATGACGACTTGGCCGTCGGGCCGCGTGGCGCGCAGGAAGACGCTCATGCTGGAGCCCTGCATCTCGAACGGCACCTGGGCATTGATCTGGTTGGGCGTGACTATATAGATCGGGGAGCGGATCCCGTTCATATAGACCTCGACGCCGCCGAGCTCAGTGGGCAGGCCCTCCTGGGAGGAATCGGCCCCGGCGCTCGTTGTAACGAAGTCATGGCCGAAAATGGCGATCTGGGTTCCTGGCGGCGCTTCACTGGCGTCGTTGCCTCCGCTTAGCGTGGAGCTGCTGGTGGTCATGTTGAGCGCGGCGGCGGTGCCCGTGGTGTCAAGGGAGATGGTGTTCCCGGCGGAACCGGGGGTGCGCGCAACCAGGATGAGAACCGGAGGCGACGAGCCGCCGGTGAGGGTGGCCCCGCCGGTGGTGACGGTAATCTTGGCGCCCGAGGAAGTAGAAGCCTTGTAACTGATGCTGTTGCCGGCTTCGCCCTGCTGGCGCGCCACCAGGATCAGCTTGGTGTGGTCGCTGGGGTCCACGTCGGCGTATACGTCCGGGTCCTTGCCCTGGTCCCGGATCAGGTAAGCGAAGTTGAAGGCAACCTGCGTATCGCCCTGCCGGACCGTGTAGGTGTAGCGACGGTCCTGGATTTGGATGGTGACCACATCGCCGGCCTGAATAGAGCCGCCGAACGTCACCGCTCCCCGAGCATAGGTTCCCTGCCCTACAGCGGGGCGAGCGGAAACCACCGGATCGCCGGGACTGTCGTTGATCTGGTGGAGAAAGTTGTCGCGGATTGTCTGCAGAGTGTCGGTGGCGGTTTCCGTGTAGTCGTATTCCTTTCCATTGATGATCAGCTTGGCAACGTCGCCACTCTTGACCGTGCCGCCAAAAGTGACAGTTCCCTCGGCGGGAATCTGGTAGCTGGCCCCGTTTACCACTCCTCCGTCGAGAATGAGCGGCTCGGCCGGGGTGAAGACGAGGATGCGCCGGCTGAAGGGGTCGGCGACGTAAAGGTTGTCGCCGTCCCAGGCCAGGGAAGAGGGGGTGCGCAGGCTGCCGGCCCCGTTGGATTCTCCGATGGAGAAGAAATCCTTCTGCCCCAGCACCACGTCGGCCGGGGCGCCGTTGGCGGTAGGAAAGGTCTTGTAAACGAGCACGCGATCGTTGCCGCCGTCGGCGATGAACAGGCGGGTCCCATCGGAGAGGGCGAAGCGCGGGAAACTGAGCGTGGCGGCGCAGCGGACGGGGAAGGTTGGGTTACCTTTGCTGTCTGTGCCGCTCGAGGCGCAGAGTTTAGAATCCTTGGTGCTGTTGTTGGCGAACTGGGAGGCCATGTCGGGCTGGCCGAGAACCAGGTCCGCGGAGGCGCTGTTGCTGGTGGGAATGCTGTTGAAGATCACTACACGGTTAAAGCCCAGATCGGTCACGATCAGCTTCTCGCCGACGGTGGTGGCGGTGACCGGGTCGAGCATGTTGTTGGCTGCCGGCTTGATGTTGGAGGCGGTCAAGTCCGGCGAGGGGCGGGTGCTGAAGTCCGGCTCGCCGACGACAACGTCGGCCTTGGCGTTGTTGCTGGTGGGGACGGAGTTGAAGATCAAGACCCGGGCGTTCTGGGTGTCGGCGATAATCAGCTTGCCGTTGTGAAACCACACGCCCTGCGGGCCGCGCAGGCCGCTCTGGTCCGTGCGGGGCGAACTGGTGGCGAAGTCGGGCTGGCCCAGAACCACGTCGGGAGGGGTTGCGCTGACGGCGGGGATGGTGCGCCAGATCAGCACACGGTTATTGTCCGTGTCGGCCACGGCGAGCTGGACCCCGTCGCTGGCGGCGGCTGTGGGCTTGTTGAGCCCGTTCTGGAGGCCGGGGTTTTTCGAGGTGAAATCCGGCTGGCCGAGCACGGTCGTGGGCCGTCCTACGCAGACCGGGCAGGCAGTTCCTGGCACGATCTCGGCGTCAGGACTGGAAATGAAACCGGACAGGTTCTCGTAGATCAACAGACGGTTATTGACCGGCGCAGCGCCGAAACGGTTAGCGTCCAGGACGAAGAGCCGGTTGCCGGCGACAGCCACCCCACCGGCCGCACCCAGAATATCCTGGTCGGAAACAGGCGTCTCGGCGGTGAAGTTGGGCTGGCCGATCACCAGCCGCGCGGCCTGGAAAGTCGAAAAATCGATGGCCCACGCCGCCGTTTGAAACCAGAGTGGAATACAGATAAACGCGGATAAGAACTTCACTACACGATCCCCTTTACCAGCCCGCCATCAATGGCGGTACTTGTGCCGGTCACATAACCGGCCTTTTCGGAGCAGAGAAAGGCCACGACAGCGGCGAACTCTTCGGGCCGCCCCAGGCGCCCAAGCGGGATGTGTTGCTGCCAACGCGCCACGATCTCGTCGGGGGAAACGCCCTGGGCGGCGGCCAGGGTGGCGGCCAGGTCGGTCAGGCGGTCGGTGGCGGTGTAGCCGGGGCAGACGTTGTTGATCAAGATGTTATCGCGGGCGTATTCGTTGGCCAGGCTTTTCACCAGGCCGGCGACTCCGGCGCGGACAGCGTTGGAGAGAATCAGGCCGTCGACCGGCTGCTTGACCGTGACCGAGGTGATGGTGACAATGCGGCCCCACTTCTGCCGTTGCATGCGAGGGAGCAGCTCGCGCACCAGGTGCACTGTGCTCATAAAATTCAATTCAAACGCCATTCGCCACTCATCGAGCTTGGTCTCGGCAAAGGATGTAGAAGGCGGACCCCCCGCATTGGCAACACCGATATGGACGGCGCCAAAGCGGTCCACGGTTGCACCGACGAAGCTTTTTACAGCCTCGGCGTCGGTCAGGTCCGTGGCGCGGTGGAAAACCGGCACTCCCCACCGCTGCTGGATTTGATCAGCCGTGGCCGCTAACGTATTTTCGTTTCTGGCACATAGCGCCAGGGATGCGCCCTCAGCCGCCAGGGCCTCGGCCACCGCGCGGCCCAAACCCCGGCTGGAAGCGGCCACCACGGCCACTCGATTTCGTATTCCTAAATCCATAGAAATCTTCGAGCGGCGCTAACCCCGCAGGTAGGCATCGTCTCCCCGGAGCCAGTCTTCACGGATGGGATCGAAAACATCGAGGCAGACGGTATCCTCCAGCGCTTCGGCCATATGCGGAACGCCGGGGGGAATGTGGAGCAGCTCACCGGTTGAAATGATCCGCTCCTGGCCGCCAACCTCGAAGCGCATCCGTCCTTCGAGCACATTGCTCATCTGCTCGTTCTCATGGCTATGCATCCCTCTGCCCGCTCTCTTAACTTAGGGACTCAGCGGGCATCCCAGCTCGGACGCGGGTTTGTCGGCGGGATTGCATATTGTATCATGAAGAAGTTTATGACTTGCGGGCGGCCGGGTACGCCGGATCATAACGGGGTGCGGGCATGAAGGGTGTCGTCCTGGCCGGCGGCATCGGGAGCCGGCTCCATCCCTTGACGAAAATCACCAACAAGCATCTGCTCCCCATTTACAACAAGCCGATGATCTTCTACCCGATTGAGACCCTGGTCAATGCCGGCATCCGGGACATCCTGATCGTGACGGGGGGCAAGAACTCCGGGGATTTTCTGCGGCTGCTGGCTAACGGCAAAGAATTCGGCCTGAAGCACCTGGACTACACCTACCAGGAAGGGGAGGGCGGGATCGCGGACGCGCTCTCGCTGGCGGAGCATTTTGCCGACGGCGGCAAGCTGTGTGTGATCCTGGGTGACAACATTATCGAAGGCAACATCCGGCGGGCGGGTGATGATTTCCGGCGGCAAGAGCGGGGGGCCAAGATTCTGCTCAAGGAGGTGGCCGACGCGGGGCGGTTCGGGGTGGCGGAAATCGACGGTGACCGCATTGTGAACATCGAAGAGAAGCCGAAGCACCCCCGGTCCAACCACGCCGTGACGGGGATCTATTTCTACGACGCGACGGTGTTCGAGAAGATCAAGCACTTGAAACCCTCAGGCCGGGGGGAGCTAGAGATCACGGACGTCAACAACGCCTACATCCGGGAAGGCGGCATGACCTACGATTTCCTGGGGGGGTGGTGGACCGACGCCGGCACCTTCGATTCGCTGCTGCGGGCCGCCAACCTGGTGGCGGAGAATGGCGCCAACAGAGCGCCGGAGGAGATCGCCGCTGCGACCCGGAGTGAAGGGAAGTGAGCGGCGTGGCCAGGGCCGGGGCCGAATCCTCGCGGCTGCTGGGGGAGCGAAACGGGGTGCGGCTCGAGATCCGGCCCCGGGCGGAACGCAACATCGGCAGCCTGATCCGCGAGCCCGGTTCTCCCGATCTGATCGCGGGGGTGCGCATCGAGCCGCTGCGGTTGTGGCCGGACGATCGCGGCTATTTCCTGGAAGTGATGCGGCGGGGCCGGGGATTGACCGCCGGAGTGGACACCGCAAGTCTTCAGGTCTCCTGCGCCCTCAGTTACGCGGGCACGATCAAAGCTCTGCACTACCACTTCGAGCAGACCGACCTCTGGGTTCCGGTGGAAGGGCAGTTCCAGGTTTGCCTGTTCGATCTGCGGGCCGGCTCGCCCAGCTTTGGCGCCTGCAACACGCTTTTCGCGGGCACATTACAACCGTGGCAAATCCTGATCCCGCCCGGGGTCGGCCACGGCTACAAGGTCATCGGGCCGCAGTCCGCCGTACTGGTTTACGTCACCGACCGTTTCTACAACCCCGACGACGAGGGGCGGATCCCTTACAACGATCCGGGCGTGAACTATGACTGGGAGATGCAGCATAAGTGAGGAACGGCGGCGGATAGCATGCGCCTACTGATCACCGGCGGGGCGGGATTCATCGGGTCTAATTTCATCCGCTATTACCTCGCCCGGCATCCCGAGGATTCCATCGTCAATCTCGACAAGCTGACTTACGCAGGCAATTTGGAAAACCTGGCGGAGGTCGAAGGGCGGCCGGCATACCGGTTTGTGAAGGGCGATATTTGCGATGCGACGCTGGTGGTGCGGCTGCTGGCCGAGGAGCGGCCGCAGGTGGTGGTGCACTTTGCCGCCGAATCCCACGTGGACCGCAGCATCCTGGCCCCCAGCCCGGCGTTTGAAACCAACCTCCACGGGACTTTCACGCTGCTGGAGGCGGCGCGGCAGTACAAGGTCGAGCGCTTCGTGCACATCTCGACTGATGAGGTCTACGGGAGCCTCGCCGAGCCGCTCGAGGCGGACGAGAATTTCCCGCTGCGCCCCGGCAGTCCTTATTCGGCGGCCAAGGCGGGGTCTGACCTGCTGGCTTTGTCCTTTTACACGACCTACGGCGTGCCGGCGGTGGTGACGCGAGCGTCGAACAACTACGGCCCCTACCAGTTCCCGGAAAAGTTCATTCCCCTGATGATTACCAACGCGCTCGAGAACTGGCCGCTGCCGATTTACGGCGACGGGCGGCAGGTGAGGGACTGGCTGTTTGTGGAGGACCATTGCGCGGCCATTGAGGCGGTGGTGGAGCGGGGCCGCGCCGGGGAGATTTACAACATCGGCGGCAACTGCTCCTGGGAAAACCTGAGCGTGGCGCGGGAAATCCTGCGCCTGACGGGCCGGCCGGAGAGCCTGCTCGCATCCGTGGTGGACCGGCCCGGCCACGACCGCCGCTATGCGCTTTCCTCGGCGAAAATCGAGCGGGAGTTGGGATGGACGCCGCGGGTGGAGTTTGCCGAGGGACTGGCCCGCACCATCGAGTGGTACCGCTCCCACGACGGCTGGGTAAAGCGGGTGAAGGGCGGCGATTACCGGCTCTACTACCAGCAGCACTATGAGAACCGCGAGCAGACTTTCTCGCGGCTGTAAAACCAAATGAAACCGCAGATGAACGCCGATAAACGCCGATCAACTTGCGAATTGCTATTGATGCCACGCCGCTGACGGTGGAGAGCGGCGGGATTACCCGCTACACGGCCGAGCTGGCCTCGGCCCTGGCCGCTGAATTTCCCGAAGACGAATACTGGCTGGTTTCCGATCAGGAGTGGAAAGATGGGCCGGCCGCGCAGAACCTGCATCGAGGCGGGCGGCCCGGAAGCTGGGTCGCGCGGCGATGGTGGCTGGCTGGGCTGCCGCTGGAGCTTGCCCGCCGCCACGTCGATGTGTTCCATGGGACTGACTTTGCCGTGCCGTACCTGCCGCTGCGGCCGTCGGTACTTACGCTGCACGACCTTTCACCCTGGGCGGAGGGCCAGCGAAGGACGGGTGCCGCAGAGCGGGTCCGGCGTCGGACGCCGTATCTGCTGCGCCGGGCCACGATGATCATCACGCCCACGGAAGCGATCCGGCGGGAGGCGGCGCGCTACTTTGAGCTGCCGCTCGCGCGCATGGCGGCCGTGCCCCTGGCCGCAGGCTGGCAGTTTCGCCCATGTCCGGAGGCGGAGACGGCGGCGGCTCTGGCCCGGCTCGGCATTACGATTCCATACTTATTATGCATAGGTACAAAAGAGAGACGGAAAAACCTGCCGCGGCTCATCGAAACATGGCGGGAAGTCCGGAAGCGCCAGCCGCAGTTGGGCCTGGTGCTGGCGGGCCGCGCGTGTGCGGAAGAGTCGCAAGTGTTAAATCTTTCAACAGAGCCAGGGTTGTCGATCTTGGGGTTCCTGCCCGATCAGGATATCGCGACATTGATGTCCGGGGCCGCGCTATTTGTTTATCCGTCGCTTTATGAAGGCTTTGGACTGCCGGTGCTGGAGGCGATGCAGACGGGGACACCAGTGGTGATTTCCCGGGACGCGGCCCTACTCGAGGTGGCGGGGGACGCCGCCGCTGCTGTAGATGCAGAATCCTCTGCCGCTATGGCCCGAGCAATTGTAGAATTAATGGAGAACCCCGCACGGCGGTTAGAGTTGAGGGAGCGCGGGCTCCGGCGGGCGGCGCAATTCTCTTGGCGCCAAACGGCGGCGACGACCCGTGAGATCTATGTCGAAGCTCTCCGGCGGTTCTGAGTGGGCGTTGCTGCTGGCCCCGGAACCGCCTTATCCGCCGGCGGGCGGCGGGGCCATCAGGACGGCCAGCATCCTGCATTTTTTGGCCTCGCGATTCCGCGTCCACCTGGTGACATTCACGGTGGGGGATGGTTCCCCTCCCGGGACGGGCCTGCCCGCAGGCCTAGTCGCCCAGTTGGACTGGGTTCGACTCCCGGTCCACAGCAGAAGTGTTTTCGCGCGGGCTCTGCGGAACGCAGGGCGGCTGCTGCGCGGGGTATTGCCCCTATCCGATCGTTTTTGCGGGCCGGAGGGCCGGGAGCAGGTGGCACGGGCCGTATCAGGACGGTCTTACGAGCTGGCGGTGGTGGAGCATTTTTGGTGCGCCTCCTACGGCGAGACTTTGCGGCGGCACGCGGGGTTTGTGGTACTGGACATGCACAACATCGAGTCGGCGCTGCACGCCCGTTGCGCCCGCGCGGAAACCGGGCCTGTTCGCTGGATGCACGCGGCTTTCGCCGGGCGGGCGCTGGAGCAGGAGCGGAAATGGGCGCCGCGGTTCGACCTGGTCCTGACGGCCTCGGAAGCCGATCGGCGCCTTCTCGAGGGGATCGCGCCGCAAGCCCGGACGGTGGTCTATCCCAACGCCGTTCCTTTGCGCCTCCCTGGGGAAGGGGAGGAGGAGCACTGCATAGCGTTTTCCGGCAACCTGGAGTATCATCCCAACCGCTCCGCCGTCCGATATTTTTCCCGGGAGGTCTGGCCCCGCTTACGGCGGCGGGATGCGCGCTTGCGCTGGCGGCTGATCGGCCGGAATGAATGGGCCGTGCGCCGCTGGACGGCCGGCGACCCGAGTATTGAAACGACAGGGCCGGTAGAGGACTCGCTGGCGGAACTGGCGCGGGTAAAGGTAGTGGTGGCGCCGCTGCTCGCCGGCAGCGGGACCCGGGTGAAGATTCTGGAAGCCTGGGCGGCCGGCCGCGCTGTTGTTTCCACCCGCTTGGGGGCGGAAGGCCTCCCGGCCGCCGACGAAGAAAACCTGCTGCTGGCCGATTCGCCTGCCGAGATGGAGCAAGCCGTGTGGAGGCTGCTCGGGGATGCGGAGTTGCGCCGGCGCCTGGGGCAGGCCGGCCGGCGGGTCGTCGAACAGCAGCTCTCGTGGCCGGCAGTGTGGCGGGGGCTGGAGCAAAATCTTGCGGAATGTCTTCCCAGTTTCGGGCCTGCTAAGATTGGATCTGACGCTTGATGCGATTCTCTGTTGATGCGCACGCGATCGGCCGGAGGTTGACAGGCAACGAGGTTTATATTCGCAGCCTGTTGAACGGCTTCGCCCAACTGAACCCCGACGCCGAGTTTTTGGCTTACGTTTCCGAGCCGGACGTGAATGGCTGGGTGCCCCCGGGCTTTGTGAAACGCCTGGTGGCGGGGAATCGCTACTGGCGGCTGGGCATCGATCTGGCCGTGCGCCTGCGGCGGGACCGGCCCGACCTGATCCACGTGCAGTACAACGGCCCGCTCCTCTGCCCGGTGCCGATGGTGGTGACGGTGCACGACGTCAGCTTCATCGAGCATCCGGAATATTTTCCGCCGGGCCAGGCCTGGCAACTGCGGCTCTCGACCGGCAACACGCTGCGGCGGGCGGCCAAGATTTTGACGATCAGCGAATTCAGTCGGCAGCGGCTGAGCCGCGCCTTCGGCCTGGACCCGGAGGAGATCGTGGTGACGCCTCTGGGGGCGCAGCAGCATTTCCGTCCCGGCAACCGCGCCCAGGCAATCGAGCGCGTGCGGCGAACGCTGGGCATCGACCGGCCATTTTTACTGACGGTGGGCGATCTGCAGCCGCGCAAGAACCAGCTTGGGTTGATCCGGGCGTATTGCGAGCTGGTGCGCAGCCACCCGCAGCTCCCCCATCTTCTGGTGCTGGCGGGCAAGGAGACCTGGTTTACGCCTCGCATTCGAGGGGAGGTCCGGCGCTCGGGCCTGGCGGAGCGCATCCGGTTGACGGGCTTCGTAGGCGAAGAGGACCTGGCCGCCTTGTATAGCGCAGCTGACTTGTTTGTGTTTCCTTCCTACTATGAGGGATTCGGCCTGCCGGTGATCGAGGCGATGGCCTGCGGGCGGGCGGTGATCTGCTCCAACACCAGCTCGCTGCCGGAGGTGGCCGACGCGGCCGCCATCTTGGTCGATCCTGGCTCGACCGCGGAGATCGTGCGGGCCATGCGGGACGTGCTGCTGGATGCGGAGCTGCGCGAGCGGCTGGAAAGACACAGCGTGCAGCGGGCCCGCCTGTTCAACTGGCGCGAAACGGCGCGCCGCACGCTCGAGGTCTACTACACCGTGGCCGAGGGACACCGCCGGAACCTCACCCCGGCGCCGGAGCCGGCGCGGGTGGCGCGCTGATGTGGAAACAGCGATCAGCAATCCGCAATCAGCTATCAGCAATCAGCTTCCGGGTAGTGGTGGGAACGCTTGCCACATTTTGCGCCTGGGGACAGTCCGCGTCGGGACCCGCCCGGCCGCGGGTCTCTGGCGGGGGTGGCATGCCGTTCGCCCGGGGCGAAGTGCTGAATTATTCCGTCAGCTGGCCCAGCGGGCTGAGCCTGGG
>JACQDG010000366.1 GCA_016201185.1 Acidobacteriota bacterium
AGCTGAGTTACTCCCGCTTCCTCCAGTTTCGATTCTAGCGACGGTTAAGCTAGAGTGTCAACCGAGCGGGTTCTCAGACGGAGAGCGCCGGCTTGGCTTCGCCCACCGGCTCGGTCAGGCTGGCCTCGCGCAGGAACCGGGCGGACTCCTCGGGCGGCGTGGGGTTGATGTAAAAACCCGAGCCCCATTCAAAGCCCGCCACCTTGGTCAGCTTGGGCATCACTTCCAGGTGCCAATGGTAGTAGTCCTGGGTATTCTCGGTGAGCGGAGAGGTGTGCAGCACGTAGTTGTAGGGCGGGTACTCCAGCACCTGGTCGAGCTTCTGCAGCAATTGCTTGAGCACCTTGGCCAGGTTCTCGAAAACGTGGGATTGGGAGTTCTCGAAGGACGCCTCGTGCTGCTTCGGCAGGACCCAGGTCTCGAACGGGAAGCGCGGCGCGTAAGGCGCCAACACCAGGAAGTGTTCGGTTTCCTGGATTACACGGGCGTTGGAAACCGACTCCTGGCGAATAATGTCACAGAAGATGCAGCGCTCCTTGAAGTTGAAGTAGAGCTTGGCGCCCTCTACCTCCTCGCGCACGTAGATCGGCACGACCGGCAAAGCGATCAACTGGGAATGGGTGTGCTCGAGGGAGGCGCCGGCGGCCTCGCCGTGGTTCTTGAAGGTGAGGATGTAGCGGAAGCGCTTGTCCTTCTTCAGGTCGAGCATGCGGTCGCGGTAGGCCCACAGCACGTCCTCCACGCGCTTTTCGGGCAACTGCGCCAGGGTCATGTTGTGCAGCGGCGTTTCGATAATCACCTCGTGGGCTCCGACGCCGTTCATCTTGTCGAACAGGCCTTCTCCCTGGCGGGCCAGCTCGCCCTCGATGCCCAAGGCGGGGAACTTGTTGGGCACCACGCGCAGCGACCACCCCCGCTGGTCCTTCCCCAGGCCGTTTTGCCGCCAGCCCAGGATTTCAGGCGGGGTTTTGTCCTCGTTGCCTTCGCAAAAAGGACAAAACCGGCCGGACGTGGTTGTCACCGGCTCGCGCAGAAAGTCGCTGGGCCGCTTGGCCCGATCGGTAGCGATAATGACCCACCGCCCCACGATGGGGTCTTTTCTCAATTCAGGCAAACTGGAATTCCTCCCCGCGTTTTCATCGCCGTCTGGCAGCCGCCGACCGGGGCGAGAAGGCGTCCTTGTGGACCTCGATCCGTACCGGGTTCTGCCAAATCACACTGACCGTGTCGAAACGCGCGCAAGACCACCCGAGGCCGGCCCGCCGGAGATAAACCGCAGCGGCGCCGAGAATGTTCAGTCGTTTCTGGGAATCGATGGCTTCTTCCGGCGCCCCGAAATCACCAGTGATCCGCGTTTTGACCTCGATAAAAGCCAGTTTTTGCCCATCCCACCCGATGAGGTCTACCTCGCCCCGGCCATCCCGGGCGCGGTAGTTGCGAGCCACCATAGTATATCCAAGTTTCCGAAGATGTCTATAGGCCGCATCTTCGCCAAGTCGGCCCAGGCGCTGGCGTTCCGTCTCTTCCGCAAGGCCCCGCTCAAACAGCTTGGCGAGCAGCTTCACCCTTCAGCACCTCAAACTCGAAGACCATAGCTTTGCCGCGGACCACATAGCAGAGGTAATGCTCCCAGAAGCGGCGGAAAGTCAGGGAATGATTAACGGCCCATTCGAAGCCGAGCCACTTCCAAAGGCGGAGCAACTTCACCTGGACGCGGCGCTCCCGCAGCCGGGCCCGGCTGTAGTAGCCGAATCCCCCGTTGCGGTCGCCGAAGTAGCGGAAGGAGAAGCTGTTCAGGTGCCAGCGATGGGTGGGATCGCAAAAGGAGCTGAAATCGGTGTAGTGCGGCGTCTCGATCAGAATGCGGCCGCCGGGCCGGCTCAGCCGGTGCAGCTCCTCCACAGTCGCGATCACGTCGGCCACGTGCTCGATCACGTGGATCACGCGGATCTGGTCGAAGCGATCGCCGGCAAAAGGATAGGGGACACGGTTCAGGTCGCAGATGACGTCGGCGGCGGTGTCCCGGTTGCGGTCGATCCCGATCGCCCCTGGATGCTTGTTTCTACCGCAGCCGACGTCGAGGATCATAACCCGCCTATCACGCCTTCCAGGATATCCAGCGCGCAATCGGCCTGATCGGCGTCGAGGTTGAGCGGAGGCATCAAACGCAGGACGTTCTCCCCGCAGCCGAGGACCAGCAGCCCGCGCTCGAAGGCCCCCTGCACCGCCCGGTCGCGAAGGGCCGGCGCTTGCTGCTTGCTCTGCTGGTCGGTGACAAACTCGATGCCGATCATCAGCCCCATGCCGCGCACATCGCCCACCACGGGGAAGCGGCGGGGCCACTCCGCCAGCCGGTCGAGCATGCGCCGACCGATCCGTGCGGCATTCTCGACCAGGCCTTCCTCGAGCAGCTCGATAGTAGCTAGCGCAGCGGCAATGGAAACCGGGTTGCCGCCGAACGTGGAGGCGTGCGAGCCCGGCCCCCAGCTCATGAAATCAGCGGAAGCGATAGTAACCCCCAAAGGCATCCCGCTGGCAATTCCTTTGGCCGTGACCAGAATGTCCGGGGCGACCCCGGCGTGCTGACAGGCCCACATTTTGCCCGTGCGCCCCACGCCGCATTGCACTTCGTCGAACACCAGGGCGATGCCGTGGCGGTCCGCGATCCGCCGCAGCTCCTCGAGGAATTTCGGGGGTGGAACAATATAACCTCCTTCCCCCTGGATCGGCTCGACCACAATGGCCGCTACTTCCTTGGACGGCAGAATCGTGCGGAACAGGTCGCGCTCGATCACCGTGGCGCACTCCACGGCGCAAGCGTCCGGCGTCAGACCGTAGGGACAGCGGTAGCAGTAGGCATAAGGAACATGGTAGACGCCCGGGACCAGGGGGCCGAATTTGTGGCGCTGCACGGGCTTGCTGGCCGTCAGCGACAGGGCGCCCATAGTGCGCCCGTGGAAGGCCCCCAGGAAGGCGATGAACTTGTCCCGCCCGGTATGGTAGCGGGCCAGCTTCATAGCCGCTTCGACGGCCTCGGTGCCGGAATTGCCGAAGTAGACCTTTTTCGGGGCGTCGCCCGGAGCGATTTCGGCCAGCTTCCGCGCCAGCCGCGCCATGCCTTCGTAGTAGAAATCGGTCCCTGACATGTGGATCAGCTCGGCGGCCTGCTTCTGGATCGCCTCGACCACGCGCGGATGGCAGTGGCCGGTGGCCACCACCGCGATGCCGGCGCTGCAATCGAGAAAGCGGTTGCCGTCCACGTCTTCCACGATGGCCCCCTGCCCGCGCTTCACCACCAGCGGATAAGCGCGCGTGTAGGAGGGCGAGACGTACTGCTCGTCCAGCGCCAGGATGCGCCGGGCGTTCGGCCCCGGCAGGGGGGTAGAGAGCATCGGAAAACGCTCGCTGGTGTTGATCATTGGGCCGGTCATACATTCCTCCTGTTGCGGGTGCGGTGATCTCCTCAACAGCCAGGAGGATGTTAGTCGGCGCCGAACAGGGCGGGACGCAGGTCAGAAGGTGTGTAAGGGCACGCCATCCCGCCCTTATTATGCCACGCGGGATCAGTTCCGGCTAGTAGGTGGTGAGCCCCGCGACCCGCGCCAGCTTTCGCCGGCTGGCATCACAGGTGTAAAAAACTTCTGCCCGCAAAACCAGAGCCGCCGCTACATGCAGAATATCGAGAGTACGGACTCCGAGGGCCGCGGTGTGCTTTCTGGCCAGTTGTCTCGCTTTCTCATACACGGCGGAAGGGAGCGGCCTCAAAGAGAGAACCTCGCTCCGGATGTCGCCCTGAAAGGCATGGTAAGCGGCCTCAGCCTCGACGCGGCGGATTTCTTTCCGAAATACCCGCAACTCCAAAGCGTTCGTTATTTCCACCTCTCCGAACGGCGTCACCAGAAAGACAGTGCTGCCGCGGCTCATCTGAGCTGCGGCCCGGGCGGAGTTAGCGTCCGGGGTGTAAAGGGAAATCAGGAAGCTGGTATCGGCGTAGGCCTTCAATACCGGTCTCTTTCCCTGGCCAGGAGCTCGGCCCCGCTCACCTTGAGAACCTTCTTGCCGTAAATCTTTTTCAAGCGGGCCAGGAAGTCAGGCCGGTGAGGAGAAGGCGGCGATTCAGGCGGAGAGAGCCGGGCAATCACCCTCTTTCTTTTCGTAATCTGGATTTCCTCGCCTTCCTGTAGAAGGCTCTCCACTTGCGAAAAGCGGTAGCGGAGGTCGCGAACCGTGGCGGTCCTCATGTGATACATTATAGCATCACAATTTTGCATGGGAAGCCTAGCTGTACTTCCAGCGGGTTCCTTCTTTGGTGTCTTCCAGGATTACACCGCGGTCGGCCAGCTCCTTGCGGATGTGGTCGGCCTTGGCGAAATCCCGGGCTTTGCGGGCGGACAGGCGCTCCTGTATGGCGCGCTCGATCTCCTCGGTCGAAAGGCGCCCTTCCCGGCTGACCTCGAGCACGTCGAAAATGCGGTCGAAGCGGGAGAGTAAGTCGAGCGCCGCGGCCCGGTTGCCCTCCAGGAACTCCCTGGCGTCCATCTGCGTGTTCGCTTCGCGGACATACTCGAAGACGGCGGCCAGGGCCTGGGCGGTGTTCAGATCGTCATCCAGACCGGCCTCGAACTGGCGGCGTGCTTCGCCGGCGAGCTCCGTCAGTCGAGGGTTCTCGCCGGTCCGGAACCGCTCGGTCTCGAGCCGCAGACGGAAGTTGCGCAGCCGCTCGATGGCCGTGGCTGCCGACTGCAGGGCGTCGAACGTGAAATTGAGCTGCTTGCGGTAAGGCACGGAGGCCAGCAGGTAGCGCACCGCTTCCGGGGAGTGGCCTCGGGCCAGAACGTCGCGGAGGGTATAAAAATTGCCCAGCGACTTGGACATCTTCTGCCCTTCGACCAGCAGGAATTCGGCGTGCAGCCAGTAGCGGACGAAGGGCTTGCCGGTGATGGCCTCGGACTGGGCGATCTCGTTTTCGTGGTGGGGAAAGACCAGGTCGATGCCGCCGGTGTGGATGTCCAGGGTGTCACCCAGGTATTTCATCGACATAACGCTGCACTCGATGTGCCAGCCCGGGCGGCCTGGGCCAAAGGGGGCGTCCCAGAAGGGCTCGCCGGGCTTGGGCGCTTTCCACACGGCGAAGTCGCGGACATCTGCCTTGTCGTATTCATCCACATCCACGCGAGCCCCGGTGCGCATGCCGGCGACATCGATCTTGGAAAGCTTGCCGTAGCCCGGGAAGCCGGAGATGCGGTAATAAATCGAGCCGTCGCTCTGGTAAGTGATGCCTTTTTCGCCCAGTTTCTGGATGGCCGCGATCATGTCCGGGATGTGGTCGGTGGCGCGGACGACGCGGTCGGGACGCTCCAGGCGCAGCTTGCGGGCGTCCTCCTCCAGGGCGGCGATGTAGAAATCCGTGTATTCCCGCAGCGACTTTCCCTTCTGCCCGGCGTTGCGGATGATTTTGTCCTCCACGTCGGTGATGTTCATAACGTGGTCCAGCCGGTAGCCGGAATAGCGCAGGTACCGGCGCAGGATGTCCTGGAAGACAAAGGTGCGGAAGTTGCCGATGTGGGCATAGTCGTAAACAGTGGGCCCGCAGGTGTACATGCGGACGATGTTGTCTTCCAGGGGGACGAAGGGTTCCAGGCGGTTGGTCAGGGTGTTGAACAGGTGTAACGCCATGGGGACGAAGGATCAGGCAATCTTCGATGGTAACATCGGAGGGGCGCGTGCGGCGGGGACGGCAAAGCTGTAGCGGTCCCGCAATCATTGACATAAGGAAAATGCATACCTGGCCGCTTGACCCTTGCCAGAGCTTGTGTCTAAACTACTTAGTTGGATTGTCTTGGCTCAATCCCATGAAGTTGAACCGCGAGTTCGGGATGAGGATGTCGTGGAAGCGTGGGGAAGACTTCGCCCCTCCTCGATGCAGCCGCGCCCAGCGACCGGCCGCCGTCATTCCGATGCCCGCTACGACCCCCGCCGAACTTGCCAGACCAACCCCCATCGCGATCATCCGAATTAGCAGCGCCATCATCATTGCGGTCGGTGTATCCGGCCCCGGATGAGGCCTGTTCGGAACGGAAATCCACAGGCTGCCGGCCGGGGCAAAAGAAAACCGGAGGCGGCCTTTTTTATTTGACGGAGACAAAGAAATGGTGATGAAAGGGGCAAGAATCGTGTTGGAGGCCCTCGCCCGGGAAGGATGCGAGGTCATCTTCGGCTATCCCGGCGGCGTGACCCTGCCGATCTACGACAGCCTGTACGACCACCACATCCGGCACATCCTGGTGCGGCATGAGGAGAACGCCTGTTTCGCCGCCGAAGGCTATGCGCGCTCGACCGGCAAGGTAGGAGTGTGCATGGCCACCTCCGGACCGGGCGCCACCAACCTGGTCACCGGCCTGGTGGACGCCTTGATGGACTCCATCCCCGTGGTGGCCATCACGGGCCAGGTGCCGCAGAACCTGATCGGCCGGGACGCCTTCCAGGAGGCCGACACTTTCGGCATCACACGCTCCTGCACGAAGCACAACTACCTCGTGAAGGACGTCAACGACCTGGCCCGGTCGATCCACGAGGCATTCCACATTGCCTCGACGGGGCGGCCCGGTCCGGTGCTGGTGGACATCACCAAGGACGTGCTGCTGTCGCAGGGGATGTATCACGCGCCCGGCCCCATTCACCTGCGGGGCTACAAGGTGAGTCTCGAAGGCCACGCCGGGCAGATCAAGCGGGCGGCGCAAATGATCTGGGAGGCGGAGCGGCCTTATGTTTACGCCGGAGGCGGCATCGTCGCCTCGGGGGCCGCGGAAGAACTGCGCGAGTTCGCGGAGGTTCTTGAGGCGCCGGTGGCCGAGACTTTGATGGGGCTTGGGTCGCTCGCGAGCGAGCACCCCCATTGCATCGGCCTTCTGGGGATGCACGGCAGCTACGCCGCCAACATGGGAATTAGCAACGCCGATCTGCTGATCGCCCTGGGCGTGCGTTTCGACGACCGGGTGACGGGACGGCTGGAGGCCTTCGCCCGCCACGCCAAGGTGGTCCACGTGGACATTGACCCGGCGGAGATCGGCAAGAACCGCCATGCCGACTTGCCTATCGTCGGTGACGTGAAGCACGTGCTGGGGAGGTTAAACAAGCTGCTAGCCGAAACAAAAGGGACAGAGGGGCGCGCCAAGGCCCAGGCCCGGGCGCGCTGGATGGAGCAGACCCGCGAATGGCGGCAACTGCACCCTTTCAGCACCGCCTATTCCGACACCGAGATCAAGCCGCAGTTCCTGGTGAGGGAAATCGACCGGGTTCTGGGAGGCAACGCCATCCTGAGCGCCGACGTGGGCCAGCACCAGATGTGGGCGGCGCAATATGTGCGCTTTAAGCGTCCGCGGCAGTGGATCAACTCGGGCGGGCTGGGGGCCATGGGTTTCGGGCTGCCGGCGGCCATCGGCGCCCAGTGCGGCAACCCGGACAAGCTGGTCTTTGCCCTGATCGGCGACGGCGGCTTCCAGATGAGTCTGCCGGAGCTTTCCACCATCGCCAGCTACGGGCTGCCCATCAAGATCGTGGTCATGAACAACGGCTGCCTGGGGATGATCCGCCAGTGGCAGGAGCTGTTTTACAACAAGCGCTACTGTGCCATGGAGCTGGACAGCTTCCCGAACTGCGAGCTGCTGGCGGCGGCGTTCGGCATGAAGGGGCGGACGATCGACAAACCTCAGCAAGTGGCGGAAGCGCTGCACGAAGCGATTGAGGAGCCCGGTCCCTACCTGCTCAACGTGAAGGTAACGCCCGAGGAGAACGTTTACCCCATGGTGCCGGCCGGGGGCGCGGTCAATGAGATGATCCTCGACACGCCCGCTCCGGTGGAGGTGGGAGACTGAGTTTTATGTTGCAGCTCATCTCTTTGCTGGTGGAAAACAAGCCCGGCGCGCTGATGCGGGTGACCGGCGTGCTGAGCGCCCGAGGGTACAACATTGAAAGCCTGACGGTAGCGCGGACGCTTGATCCGGAGCTGTCGCGCATGACGATCCAGGCCGAGGTGGAAGCCGCCATCCGCCCGCTGGTGATCAAGCAGATCCAGCGGCTGGTGAACGTGGTGCAAGCGGTGGACCTGACCGATACGCAGGCCGTGTGCCGCGAGCTGATGCTGGTGAAAGTGCGGGTGAGCGACGAGATGCGGGCAGCGCTGTTGAAAGAGGCGGAGGTCTTTCGGGCCCGCGTGGTCGACGCCGCGCCGGGGGCCTATACCCTGGAAGCCACGGGCGCGTCGGAGAAGCTGGATGCGTTCCTGGAAATGATGCGCACGTACGGGGAGATCGAGGTGATCCGCTCCGGCGCTATGGCCATGCCCCGCTCGACGAAGGAAAACAAGAGGGTGACGACGAAAGGGAAGGATCTGAGAAAGGTTAGTGTTTAGAAGCCGCGAACGAGCGCGAAAAAACACGAATGAGGAGATCCATGGCAAAAATCTACTACGAAAAAGACGGAGACCTGAAGCATCTGAAGGGCCGGAAGGTGGCCGTGATCGGCTACGGCAGCCAGGGCCACGCTCACGCGCTGAACCTGCGGGACAGCGGCATCGACGTGGTGGTGGGGCTTTACCAGGGCAGCCGGTCGTGGGCCAAGGCCGAAGCAGCCGGGCTGAAGGTGCTGCCGGTGGCGGAGGCCGCCCAGACGGCCAACGTCATCATGGTCCTGGTGGCCGACCACATCCAGGCCGACTTGTACGCCCAGGAGATCGGCCCTCGCCTTTCGCCCGGCAAGACGCTGATGTTCGCCCACGGCTTCAACATCCACTTCCGGCAGATTGTCCCGCCG
>JACQDG010000356.1 GCA_016201185.1 Acidobacteriota bacterium
GTTCCCAGAACGCCCGCCGCCTGGGCCGATCTCTGGGATCCGGCCTTGATGGGCAAGATCACCATGCTCGACGACCCGGCCGAGGTCCTGGGCGCCTGCCTGAAGAAGCTTGGCTACAGCCTCAACTCCGTGGATGAACACGAGCTCGATGCTGCTCGCGCCGAGGCCATCCGCCAGAAACCCCTCTTGCGCGCTTATATCAATGCCGAGGTGAAGCCCCAACTGATCGCCGGCGACGTCTGGGCCGCCCAGCTCTGGAACGGCGACGCCTACCAGGCCATCGCGGAAAACGCCGAGCTGAAATTCTGTTTCCCCGCCGAAGGCTGCGCTCTTTATCTCGACAGCGCCGTGATCCTGCGCCGAGCTCCCGACAAGGAAGCCGCCTACCGCTGGATCGACTTTCTTCTGCGCCCCGACGTCGGCGCTTCGATCGCCCGCGCCACCTTATTTGCGACGCCCAACGCGAAGGCGCGGCAGTTGCTGGAAGCCGGCCTTCGCCAGAGCCCCGACCTCTACCCTCCGCCCCAGCGCCTGGCTAAATCCGAGTGGTTCGCCGAGCTATCGCCCGAGGGCCAACTCCTCCGCGACCGCATTTGGACCGAGATCAAGGCAGCGTGACGCGCGGCCCTCCGCCGGCGAAGGTGTTTCGCGAGCCGCAGCCATTTCTGGCGAAGTTCCCAAAACTGAAGGGCAATAGCGGGCGATTTGTCTCCGAAAGCCGGGATCGGGGATGAACATCTATCTGGACACGGCCTATAGCCGACGGCGTCGCCCACGTCCTCCCCAAGGGCGCCGACCTGGTCGTGCAGATCCATTTCCACCCCACGGGGAAGCCGGAAATGGAGCAGGCGAGCATTGCCTTGTATTTCAGCGATGCGCCGCCGGGGAAAAGGATCGCCGACGTGGCCCTGGGCTCCCGCCACATCGACATCCCGCCCGGCGAAAGCGCCTACAAAGTCAGAGACCACTTCACCCTGCCCATCGACGTGGAAGCCGTCGGCATCATCCCCCATGCCCATTACTTATGCAAAGACATGAAGGGCATCGCGCTGCTGCCCGACGGCACGAAGAAATGGCTGATCTGGATCCGGGATTGGGACTTCAACTGGCAGGAGCAGTATCGCTACGAGCAGCCGCTTCGCCTGCCCGCCGGCACGCGCCTGGAAATGGAGTTCACCTACGACAACTCCGACCGGAATCCCCGTAATCCAAGCCATCCGCCGCAGCGTGTTCTCTGGGGCCCCGACAGCACCGACGAAATGGCCGGCCTCCACATCCAGGTCATCCCTGTGCGCATGTCGGAGATGCCTCTGCTGATGCAAGCCCTGTGGGGCAAGTTCATGCGAAGCGTGGGCGGGAAATTCTTCACGCTCCCCGATGGATGATTCGGTTGAAGAAGGACCGAGACAGCGACTGCGCCGTGCGTCGCTGGGCGGCCTGCTGGGCCACCTCTCTCACCAGGTCGTCTTCCAGGACATTCGGCAGGCGCATCTCGAACGGCCACTCCGGGTGCTCGGCGGTCGGGCCCGGCAACGCTCGCTCGAGGCTTTCATTCGGCACTTCGTGAAAGGCGCAATTGATGAGCAGGGTGTTGTTCTCGATCGGGGAGATGCTGCTCGTCATACATACAACCCTCGACTAAGACAGTAAGGGGTGGCCGCGCCGATTTCAAGGGTACGACCTTCTCATTTGCAGCTAGGGGCGCATGCTGATGTGAGGTAAAACCTTGGTACCGGCAGATAAGGAGAAAAACCTAGCCGCGTTTGCCGCTGGCCGATTCGGCCGGCATGTTTGGTCGGGGCGAGTGGATTTGAACCACCGGCCTCCTGGTCCCGAACCAGGCGCTCTAACCAGGCTGAGCCACGCCCCGACCCCTCCAGTTTAGCCGCTGGCCGAGCGGCTGTCAAATCGGTGGGTGAGCCGTCGAGGGCTGCCCCGGTCTTCTCCTGTTGTTCCATCTATTTTTCCCTTTTCTTCGCTACAAGATTTGTGGTAATGTTACAAACAGACGCGGTGTGGATTGGTTCGGCCTGAAGAGACTGTGAGTTCTGTAACATGTTGTTAACGCGCAGCTTGTTTTCCAGCACCGCTAGCAACGCGGCGATGGAATCTCCACAGGCTGTTCCACAGGCCAACCCGCAGAGCGGTCAGGACTAACTCATGCGACATAAGGAAATGTGGACAAAACGGACCGATTCACAGTCCAAGACGCTAGAAACAAAGATGAAATAATTAGCACTGCTTTGGAGCCACATTATCGTTTACTCTCACCCAGCGCCGCCCTTTATGTCAGCCCCTGCCACCGGATTGACTTTTGAGAAAGGGTTGCCGGCCAGCGTCGAGGCCGAGCAATTCGTGCTCGGCTCCATCTTGCTGGCCGACCCCGTTTTTGCCCTGGTGGCGGGGCTTCTTGAGCCGGACGACTTCATCCTGGAGAAGCACCGGCGCATCTTCGGGCGCATGCTCGACCTGCACGTGCGCTCCGAGCGGATCGATTACCTCACGCTCGCCAACGAGCTGATCAAGAACAGCCAGCTCGAGTCCTGCGACGGGGTCGCCTATCTCTCCTCCCTCACCCAGGGGCTGCCGCGCCTGGAGAACATCGACAGTTATGTTCGCATCGTCAAGGATAAGTCGCTGCTGCGCCGGCTGATCTTCACCTCCCAGAACATCAGCGCGCAGTGCCTGGAAGCAAGCGAAGAAGCGGACGAAATCCTCAGCCGGGCCGAGGAGATGATCCTCAAGATCGGCGACGCGCGCATCCGCGGCGGCCTCCAAAATCCCCGCCAGATCGTCGAGAACTTTGCCGGCGGCGTTCAGACCTTCCTCGACCCCAGCAAGCGGTTGCGCGGCTTGTCGACCGGCTTCGCCAAGTTCGACGAGATGACCACCGGGCTGCAGCCCTCGGAGCTGATCGTGCTGGCCGCGCGGCCCGCCATGGGGAAGACGGCGCTGGCTTTGAACATGGCCCAGCACGTGGCCGTGAAGCTGGACAAGCCCGTGGCCATCTTCTCGCTGGAAATGTCGAAGGAATCGCTGCTGTCGCGCCTGCTGTGCGCCGCGGCCCGGGTCGACAGCCACCGCTTCCGCGGCGGATGGCTGAATATGGAGGAGCGACGGCGGCTCTCCGGCGCGCTGAACCAGCTTGTCTCCAGCCCCCTGTTCCTCGACGACTCGGCCGGCGTCAACTTGATGGAGATGCACGCCAAATGCCGGCGGCTCCGCAGTGAGCGCGGGCTGGCCCTGGTCATCGTCGATTACCTACAACTAATGTCTGGAAAGGGCAGGTTCGAGAACCGCAACCAGGAGATTTCCGCTCTCTCCCGCGGCTTGAAACAACTGGCCAAGGAGCTGGACGTGCCGGTCATCGCCATATCCCAGCTCAGCCGCGCCCCGGAGGTGCGCACCGGCGACCACCGGCCGCAGTTGAGCGACCTGCGCGAATCCGGGTCTATCGAGCAGGACGCCGACCTGGTGGCCTTCATCTTCCGCGAGGAGATCTACAAGCCGGACCGCGAAGACCTGCAGGGCAGGGCGGAACTGCTGATCGCCAAGCAGCGCAACGGCCCCACCGGCAAGGCGGATCTGGCTTTCATCCACAAGTTCACCAAGTTTGAAAACCTGGCTGAGGATGCAAAGGAGCCCGAGGTCCCGTTTGGAGATGCGGGAGAATAGAAAGCGGGACCCTCTTTTCTCCCTGTGCGAGCCATGCGGACGTTTGTCGAAATCTCCCGCTCGGCTTTAATCGCCAACTATCAGTCCATTCGCCGCGCCGTCGGCGAGGCGGTCGAGATCCTCGCCGTGGTGAAGGCCGATGCTTACGGCCACGGCGCTCACGAAATTGCGGCGACCCTCGAGCAGGCCGGGGCCCGGTGGTTTGGGGTCACCTCGGTGGCCGAGGCCGTCCAGTTGCGAACGAGCGGCATTCAGGGCCGCATCGTGGTGCTGTCTCACCTGGAGCGGGACTAGCACGACGCCCTGCTGGAGCTCAATCTCACTGCCGTGCTGCACACCGTGGGCCAGTTGCGGGACCTGGAGGCGCTGGCGCGGCGCCGGCAGTCTAGCCTGGACTTTCACCTGGAGTTCGACTCCGGCATGGGGCGGATGGGGATCGAGGAGGCGCGCGCCGGCGAGGTGGCCGATGTGCTGGCGGCGGCGCCTTACCTGCGGCTGGAGGGCCTCGCCACCCACTTTGCGTCGGCTGAAAACATGGCCAGCGGCCAGACCGAGGAGCAGCTTCTCCGCTTCAACGCCCTGGTAAGCAAGCTATCCGCCCGTGGCGTCCGGCCCCCTTTCATCCATATGGCCAACAGTGCCGCCCTGGCCTACCGCGCCGACACATGGGGCACCATGGTTCGGCCAGGGCTCGCCCTCTACGGGTACGTGATGCCTTCCGAGGGTGGCCAAGTCCAGCCGGTGATCCATCCCGCCCCGATTCTTACTTGGAAGGCCCAGATCATTGCCATAAAGCAGTATGGCGCCGGAGTTCCTCTCGGCTACAACGCCTCCTTTACGACTCCACGACCCATGAGAGTTGGTGTTCTCGGCGTGGGCTACGGCGACGGCCTGGACCGCAGGCTCTCCAACGGCGGAAGCGTTCTCGCCAAAGGAAGGCTCGCACCTATCGTGGGTTTGATCAGCATGGATGTCTCCCTTGTGGACCTGAGTTCCTCACCCGAAGTGGTTGAAGGGGAGTACGTCACTTTGCTTGGAGCTGAAGGCGGGCTGAAGCAGGACGCTCTCGATCTAGCCGCGCACTGCCGGACAATTCCTTATGAAATCCTTTGCGGTATCAGCAGAAGGGCGCCCCGCATTTACCGTTAAAGGTCCCGGCTAACCACCGTAAACGCCTGAAAATGCTTGTTATAGGCTATAGCCGGTGATATACTTTGGGCGTCTTGAGTGGCCTGAGACGCGCAGGCTCAATTATGAGGCGGATTCATTTTTCCCTGTCTCCCCGGCCACAGGGGGTGATGTTGTGCTGGACTTATGGATCGTCAGGATCATTTTCGTTGCGGTTATGGCTGTTACCGCAATCTATTTGAAACCCTTTGGGTTACGGCAATGGTGGGAGGCCGCAGGGGCGGGATTCCTGCTGGGCGCCGCGATCCTGCTCTTTGAAGTACGGCTGCGGAGGGCCAGCCTGAAAAGGCTCATCGGCGCCGCCGTAGGCTCGCTGCTGGGCATTATCGGGGCGCTGTTGATGTGCCTGGTCCTCGACCGAGCCAGCAACACCTTCCAGTTTCAAACGCTCTCCTTCCTCCAGGTCGGGCTGCTTTTGTTCATGACTTACGTCGGCTTGGTGGTGGGCGCCAACAAGGGCGACATGCTGAACTTGTCTGCCCTGGGCGGGCTGTTCGGCGCCGAAAAGACGCCCAAGAAGTCCTGCAAGATCTTCGACACCAGCGTCATCATTGACGGCCGCATTGCAGATATCTGCGAAACGAGCTTTCTCGACGGATTGCTGGTGATTCCGCAGTTCGTTTTGCGTGAGCTGCAACTGGTGGCCGATTCGGCCGATTCGCTGAAGCGGAACCGCGGCCGCCGCGGCCTGGACGTGCTGCAGCGCATTCAAAAAATGGCCAACATCAACGTGCAGATCGTGGAGGATGATTTCCCGCACATCCGCGA
>JACQDG010000374.1 GCA_016201185.1 Acidobacteriota bacterium
CCCCGATTCCATCGCCCGCCGCATTACGTCCCGCACCCGGGCCATCCTTCCGGTACATCTAGGCGGCTTGGCCTGCGACATGGAGGCGATCTGGGCCCTCGCCCGGCGGCACGGGATCTTCGTCGTCGAAGACGCGGCCCACGCCGCCGGCACCTGCTTCCGCGGCGCGCACGTGGGTTCGGCTTGCTGGGACGGCAGCGACGCTGTCGCTTTTAGCTTCTACGCCAACAAAAATCTCACCACCGGCGAAGGCGGAATGCTCACCACCAACCGCGATGAGCTGGCGGAAAGAATACGCATTCTGACGCTGCACGGCATCAGCAAGGACGCCTGGAACCGTTATGCCGAGGGCGGCGACTGGTTCTACCAGGTGGTCGAGTGCGGTTTCAAGTACAACCTCAGCGACATCCAATCGGCAATCGGCATTCACCAGTTGCGCAAGCTGGAAGGCTTCGTCACCGCCCGTACTGCTTACGCCGAGCTGTACAACCAGACTCTCGGAGACGTGCAGGAATTGGAGTTGCCGCCGAATCACGAATACTGCCGGCACTCCTGGCACCTTTACATCGTGCGCCTGCGTCTGGAGTCACTCGAAATCGACCGGAATGAATTCATACGCGAGTTGCGTCGCCGAGGAATCGGGGCCAGTGTGCATTTCATCCCCATCCCGTTGCACCCGTACTTCGCGCCGTATGCCGCCAGTCCGTGGAATCAGTGTCCCCGCGCCCTGGCGCTGTATCCCCGGCTGGTTTCCTTGCCGTTGTACCCGGCTATGACTCCGGAGCAGGTGGGATACGTGGCGGGCACGGTCAAAGACATCGTTCGGGTATTCCGGAAGGTGAAAGCCATTGCTGCCGGCGCCGGGGTTTGAGCTTCTGTCTCCATGCGATTGTTCCTCATCCGATATCGCCGCCCGCTGATCCGCCTTTGCCAGCTTGCCATCGTGGAATTCTCCCTCGTGGCAGCCTTTCTTCTGCGGTTTGATTTCTCCATTCCGCGCGCGGATGTCCGGCTCCTGATTCGCGGTATGCTGCTGGCGGGGTTCTTGAAGACACTGACCTTTCATTACGCTAAGCTCGACCGCGGGTGGTGGCGGTTTGTGGGCATCACCGACCTCTATCAGATCCTGCTGGCCAACGCCGCCGGCTCGGGCCTGTTCACGATGTCGGCCCTCGTTCTGCTCGGTTTCCGGTTTCCGCGTTCCGTCTACTTTCTCGACTTCCTGCTGTGCTTCCTGGGCACGGCGGGATCGCGATTCGCGGTTCGTATCTACTACGAGGCGGTCAAGGGCGAGTTTCGTAAGACCGGTAAGAAGGGGCTGCTGATTTACGGCGCCGGCAACGCCGGGATGACCCTCTTGCGAGAAATCCGGGCAAACCCTTCGCTCGGCTACGATGTGGTCGGATTCCTGGATGACAACCCTCACAAGCGGCACGGAAGCTTGATGGGCCTCCCGGTCCTCGGCGCCGGACGGGATGCGCCGCGCGTGGTCGACCGGTGCAAACAGGCCGGCCGCAACGTGGAGGAAGTCCTCATTGCGATGCCTTCCGCTTCCGGACGCCAGATGCAGGAGGCGCTCGCCAACTGCCGCGCCGCCGGACTGGCCTGCAAGACCGTCCCGGGCCTCGGTGAACTGCTGAAGGGCCAGTTTCTGAGCAGCCAGATCCGCAAGCTGGACATCACCGACCTCCTGGGGCGGGAACCGGTCCGGCTGGAAGAGGGACGCATCCGCTTGGCCCTCGCCGGCCGCTCCGTTCTGATCACCGGCGCAGCCGGCTCGATCGGGTCCGAGCTCTGCCGCCAGGTGGCCCGCTTCCAGCCCCGTGTTCTGATCGCTCTCGATCAGGCGGAAAGCGATCTGTTTCGAATCGACCTCGAGCTGCGGAACAAGTTTCCGTCTCTGGAGATCGTGGCCCAGCTCGGCGACATCCGGGACTTCCACCGCCTGGACGAAGTCATCCGCCGCTTCTCAGTCCAATCGATCTTCCATGCTGCTGCTTACAAGCACGTGCCGATGATGGAATCCCATGTTCTGGAAGCGGTCAGGAACAATGTCCTCGGGACTTACCACGTGGTTCTGGCGGCGCAGAGGAATCGAGTCCCCAACCTGCTGATGATCTCCTCCGACAAAGCCGTGAACCCGGTCAACGTCATGGGTCTTACCAAGCGCGTAGCTGAGCTCATTGTCTCGTCGCATTCCAATCACACCGACGGTGGAACGCGCTGCGTCTCCGTGCGTTTCGGCAACGTGCTGGGCAGCAACGGCAGCGTCGTGCCGCTGTTCGAGCAGCAGATCGCCGCCGGCGGACCGGTAACCGTGACCCATCCGAAGGTGCGGCGGTACTTCATGACCGTGCGGGAGGCGGTGCAGCTCGTACTGCAGGCTTCTACGATCGGAAACGGCTCTGAAATCTTCGTTCTGGACATGGGAGAGCCGGTCCGCATCGTGGACCTGGCCACGAACATGATCCGGCTCTCCGGGCGCGTGCCGGATCAGGACATCGAGATTCGGTTTATCGGCCTGCGGCCGGGGGAAAAGCTGTACGAGGAGCTGATCACGCAAGGAGAGGGCGTGCGGCCCACCTACCACGACAAGATCAAGATATTCCAGGGGAGATCGCTGGAGTGGAACGCGATCGAGTCGTGGATGCTGGAGCTGGAAGTACTGCTGGCTCGCAGAGACGAACCGGCCGTCCTGGCGCATCTCGACAAGCTGGTTCCCGAGTATCAGCCCGCCAGCCCGCCGACTGCGGAGCGGGCCCAAGTGGCCGCCGCGACGGGCTGATATTCCGCCTCACAAGTGGATGGAACAGCGCTGATGTCGTCCTATTTGCTTACGGGCGCCGGCGGGTTTATCGCCTGCAGGGTTGCGGAGTTGCTTCTGGCCCAAGGGCACACCGTTGTGGGCGTGGACAATTTGAATGAGCCGGGAGCTTTTGGCGCTCTGGACAAGCTGCGGTCCGTTCGATGCGGTTCTGAACCTCGCGGCCCGCGCCGGCGTCCGAGCGAGCGTGGACGACCCGTGGGTTTACTTTGAAACCAACGTGACCGGAACCCTGAACCTGCTGGAACTGTGCCGCCGCCACAACACATCGAAGTTCGTGCTGGCGTCCAGCTCGAGCGTGTACGGCGCGCACAACCCGCTCCCGTATAGCGAAGACGCCGATACCAGCCGCCCGCTTTCGCCCTATGCGGCTTCGAAAGCCAGCGCCGAGTCGCTATGCTATACTTATCATCACCTGTACGGCCTGGACGTCTCCGTGTTGCGCTATTTCACCGTGTATGGGCCGGCCGGGCGGCCGGATATGAGCCCCTTCCGGTTCGTGCAGTGGATCAGCGAGCAAAGGCCCGTAGCCGTTTACGGCGACGGCCGCCAGTCGCGCGATTATACCTACGTGGATGACATTGCGCGCGGCACGATTGCCGCTCTCCAGCCTGTGGGCTACGCCGTCGTCAACCTGGGCTCCGACCGACCGCGCGAGCTGCTCGAGCTCCTCCGGCTGATCGAAGGCCTGGTCGGCCGCTCGGCGTGCATTCAGTTCCAACCCGCACATTCCTCCGATGTGCCCGCCACGTGGGCGGATATATCGCGCGCCCGCCGGATCCTGAGCTGGGAACCACAGATCTCCTTCGAGCAAGGCCTGGAGAATACCGTCCGGTGGTATTACGACAACCGGGAGTGGGCGCGAGATATCGACACTACTGCCGAAGGTGCTCCACTCGCCCGGGAGACCGCCGTTTACACCCTATGAGCGCCGTTACCGAAGTCACGCCGCAAGCTGCGGAAGGCCGCAAATCCGAATCCGTTCCCGTCCTGCGCATCGAGCCTTCCAAGGGCTGGGTGTCGCTGAAGCTCGATGAGCTGTGGGAATATCGCGAGCTCCTCTATTTCCTGGTCTGGCGCGACGTCAAGGTGCGGTATAAGCAGACCGTTCTGGGCGCGGCCTGGGCGATTATCCAGCCCTTCTTTACCATGGTCGTGTTCAGTATCTTTTTCGGCAAGCTGGCCAACATGCCCTCCGACAAGGTTCCCTATCCGATCTTCGCCTACGCCGCGCTCGTCCCCTGGAACTTCTTCGCCAACGGGCTGAGCCAGTCGTCGGATAGCCTCGTCGGCGCCGCTAACCTGATCAAGAAGGTGTATTTCCCGCGGCTGGCGATTCCGATCGCCGCGGTGCTCTCGGGGGTCGTGGATTTTGCCATTTCTTTCACGGTCCTGCTGGCGATGATGGCCTATTACGGGATTGCGCCCACTCTGCACGTGGCCTGGCTGCCGCTGTTGTTGCTGCTGGCGTTCGTCACAGCCCTCGGGGTGGGGATGTGGCTTTCGGCGCTGAACGTCGAATTCCGGGATGTGCGCTACACGGTGCCGTTCCTGATTCAGTTCTGGATGTTCGCCACGCCGATCGCTTACCCAAGCAGCCTGCTGTACCGTTCTTGGCGGACGATCTATGCGCTGAACCCCATGGTGGGGGTCATCGAGGGCTTCCGGTGGGCGCTGCTGGGGACCAAAACCAAGCCTGGCATGATGATTTTGGTGTCGTCCCTGGCCGCCGTGTTGATCCTGATTGGCGGGGCATTCTATTTCCGGCGCATGGAGAAAACTTTTGCGGATGTGGTGTAGAGGCGGGCCATGGCGGAGATAGCCATCCGGGTGGAGAACCTGGGGAAAAAATACCGGATCGGCAGCCGGCAGGAGAGCTACAAGACGCTGCGCGATTCTTTGACCGACACGGCGCTCCGGCCCCTGCGCGCGGTGCGGTCGTGGGCCGGCCGCAACGGCAGCTCGCGGGCTGAGCCGGCCGAGATTTGGGCGCTGAAGGATGTGTCGTTTGAAGTCAAACGTGGGGAAGTGGTCGGAATCATCGGCCGCAACGGCGCCGGCAAGAGCACCTTGCTGAAAATCCTCTCGCGCATTACCGAGCCGACCGAAGGATACGCGGAAATCCACGGGCGCGTGGGCTCGCTGTTGGAGGTGGGCACCGGCTTCCACCCGGAGCTGACCGGCCGCGAGAACATCTACTTGAACGGCGCGATCCTGGGGATGAAGAAGGCCGAAATCGAGCGCAAGTTCGATGAGATGGTGAGCTTTGCCGGCGTGGAGAAGTTCATCGACACTCCGGTGAAGCACTACTCGACCGGGATGTATCTGCGCCTGGCCTTTGCCGTGGCGGCGCATCTTGACCCGGAGATTCTCCTGGTGGACGAAGTGCTGGCAGTGGGGGATGCGGCGTTCCAGAAGAAATGTCTCGGGAAAATGCGACAAGTCGCGAACGAAGGGCGCACGGTCTTTTTTGTCAGCCACAACATCACGGTGATCAGAAAACTTTGTACCTCCGGTCTTTATCTGAATAGCGGCGCACTCTTACGTGCAGGAAGCATAGCGCCGGTCTGTAACTTGTACCTGCATAGCTTGGTCGAATCTGGAGTCCTAAGGCACAACGGGATCTCATTGCAAGTGACAGTGCTTAACAAGGGCGGGGCACCATTGGAAGAATGGCCCGTTGGAGAAGAGATCAGAGTGCATCTTACGATAGACACTGAAGCGGACCTCATCCGCCCAGCCATTGATCTGGCACTCTACTCGCCGGACACAGTGAAGATCTTCGCGGTGCAGAGCGATCGATTTCCATCCAAGCATTGGCCCGTATCCTGCCGGCATCTTATCACGGAGTTTCGCATAGTTAACACCGGTCTTACGATCCCGGAGGTCTACTTGGATGTTGGTGTCCGGCCCCAAGCGACGCGCGGCTATATCGGACTCTTTCAACAGGTCGAAGTCATACCTGTCTCACCGGTTGGTCTGCAGGCCCACTCCCGTTCGGATGGCTTACTGTGCCTGCCGACGCAGGTCCTAGTAATAGATGCCAAATAATCCTGTTCTGATCTGAATCACCTTCCCTGGGTCCGGGCAAAGCAGCCCCGAAGTTGCCTACACGCCAGAAGTATTATCTGCCCTGCGCTCCGAACACCCGTCAGGCCGATGCCATTATAGGTGGTTATGCCGCTATCAACTAAGAGTGGTTGGCCCCTCGTCGACAAATCCCATTGGGAGAACTTGCATAGCGGCCGTCCCATCACGTACAACCGCGAGAGCCTCCGGTTCGGCAAGATTTTGCTGCGTTATGTCCCTTCCGGGGCGCGATGTTTTGAGGTAGGATGCTTCCCCGGACGATACTTGATTTTCCTTGCAAAGGAGGCGCAGTGCACAGTTTCTGGAATCGATTACAGTGATCATTTTGCGGGCTTGAAAGAGTTTGTTGAGCGAAATGGCGTCACGCCCGAGGCGCTATACCACGAGGACTTCCTGTCATACAGGATACCTGAGAGATACGACTTTGTCTTCTCTCTAGGTTTCATTGAGCACTTCAAAAACTACGATGAGGTCATCACTCGCCATATTGAGTTGGTAAAGAGCGGTGGTATTCTGTTTATCGCTTGTCCTAACTTCCGGAGAGCACAGTGGGCCCTCCATTACCTGCTCGATAGGGAGACGCTAAATGATCATCATTTGCCGTCAATGGACCTCGACGCGTGGCATAAGATTCTGCAACGAGCCGGGATGCGCTATCTGGAGCACGGCTACTTGGGTACATGCAGGTTCTGGGTGGGGAGAGAGCTGCAGGGTCAGCACATGCGTTGGCTGGCCAGCCGGATCGGGCGATGCAGTAGATGGATAGAGCGCCGGCTCAATCTGCCGAATAAGTGGACATCGCCGTACATGTTCAGCGTCTCCATGAAGCCATAGGTCGTAAGTGAGATGAAACCGAGCCGTCATCTTGTGCATATCACGGGGACGCTGGGCTCGGGGGGGGTTCAAAAGCTGGTCTTAGGCCTTTCATCAACAGTTGCCTTGGCCTCCTATCGCCACAGCGTAGTTTGCCTCTTCGGGACCCAAGGTGATCTGGCGGACCAATTCCAGGCTGCGGGCATTCACGCCGAGTGGTGTCCGTTCCCCTGGCCCAACAAACTTTGGCTCGGGTCATATCGGGTTTCCCGGTGGGTAAGAGTCCACCTAGGCTTTACCTTTCCGTGGCGATTAGCCAAGTTGCTCGATCACATGAAGGCAGATATTGTCCACACCCACGTCAGCGCCGGTATCGACCTCCAGGCTGTCGCCCTTTCTACGCGAGCACGGCTGCCATGGGTTTGGACCGTTCATGGTCTATACCGGCCCGAAGGTAGGGAACTACGGCGCTGGCGAAAGGCAGTTCGAGTCCTGGAGGAGGCGAACGGATCTATTACCGCCGACTCCGAAGCCATCGCAAGCGATTTCGTGGAGCGTGGCCTCGCCAGGCCCGGCCACATCAGAGTGGTTCGGCCGGGCGCCGGCGTGCTGATTGCTGGCAATGGCGAAAAATATGAGCAAGGCTGGCGAACCCGCTTCAATATTAAGCCGAATGCCATTGTATTCGGAACTAGTGGACGCTTGGTTGACGTAAAAGGGCACGATCTGTTTGTGAAGGCCGCCGTTCCAATGATCCAAGGGGGCTCTCCGGCTCATTTTGCAATAGCGGGTGACGGTCCCCTCCTAGATGCCCTGAGATCTCTCATTGACAAACTCGGAATCAGTCAGAGATTTCACATGCTCGGTTTTCAGTCACCGATCGAGAATTTTCTGAGAGAGGTGGACGTCTTTGTCCTACCGTCGCGATCCGAAGGCTTTCCTCTGGCCTTGCTCGAGGCGCTTGCGATGAAACTTCCCTGCATCGCGACACGCGTAGGTGGGGTCCCAGAAATTCTCGGCGAGGACGGCGGACTTATGGTAGCACCGGAGTCGTCAGAGGCTCTATGTAGTGCGATGCGTAGTATGTTAAGCCCGGAGCTAAGACGAGTATATGCCGAGCGTGGCCCGTCAAAGGCGCAGCCTTTTTCGTTCGAGAACTGTGCGCGTCAATTCGGCAGAATATTCGAGTCCTTGCTAAAGTCACAGCTAGGCGGCTTTGCGGTAGATCGGGGCCAGCGTTGAGAAGGACGCCGGCAGATTTCGTATTCAGACGACACGATCCATCAGACAGCAGTTCCCGGGTTGCGAAATGCGGCGCCTGGTTACCAGTTAGGCGGGCTGGGTGTGAGTTGGCGTTCACCACAGAACCGAAAGCTGTGAACGGCACAGCGAATCGCCATCTGCTACCCGAACTCGATCCTCATAGCGTGCTTGGGCACTTCGTCCGGAGTTTCTACCGGGAGCCGAACTGACCTTACGGGTGCACTCTGCGTACCCGGTGGCCGAGAGTGTCGCTGCGAGCCTTTTGATTCGCCATTTTGGAGAGCGGCACCGGTGTGCTCTATGCCGACGAACCGACCGGCCAGCAACGGCCCTAGCCCTTTAGTCACCGTCGTCCTTCCCGTCTTCAACGGCGAGAAGGTCGTGGCTGACGCGATACGCTCGATTCAAGCTCAGACCTTCCAAGACTGGGAACTTGTTGTGCTGGACGACGGTAGCACGGACGCGAGTTTGGAAGTATGCCGTGCGTGTGCCACAGGCGATTCACGGATTACAGTGGTGTGTAACGAAGCGAACTCGGGCCTGGGTGAAGCCATGAGCCGGCTTGTCACCATGGGCAGTGGCAAGTACATCGCGGTGCAAGAACAGGATGATATCTCCGTGCCGGAGCGATTGGAGTTGGAAGTGGAGGTTCTGGAATCGAAGCCAAGAGTGGCTCTGGTGAGTGGCATCGGAGCGTGGTTGGACGACAATCTCCAGATCTACAGCCAATTCCCCGGCATCCTGGCTGCGGGAAGGCAGTACCCGGAAAGTAGCCGGGAAATGGTCAAGTATCTGTATTTAGAGCAGTGCAAGGTGGTGAACGCAGCCTGCATGTTCCGGCGTTCCGTCCTGACCGCGGGCCCCGCACTCTTTGACGGGCAGGCCAGGATGTCGGTGGACTGGCAGTTTTTCTTGCGTGTCGCTCACCACGGCCAAGTCTTTGGAATCCACAAAGTTCTGGTTCGGATGCGGCGGGGCCTGGGCCACCAACATCTGTCGGGCAATAAAGGGTTGCAGTTTGCTGAAGCGCGCAGGTGCATCAAAATAGTTTACCGCGATTACCGACAGTGCGCTGGTTCGCCGATTCGCTATTGGCTGTATAGAAGAGCCATGTCATCCCAGTTGACCCTCGAGGGCAGGTACTATGGCACGTTCAAGGGTTTCCGGAGATTGTGCCATGCGCTCTCATACGACCCGGCGAATCGGCGGGCGTGGACTTCGATGATCGAGTTATCGATGAGAGGCCTGCGTAAAACCTGGAAATCGATCAGTAGCCCTGGCAGCCGCTGTGGCGACCTGGAGTTGCCGGCGACGCGCTCTGCCCCGATGCGTCCTTCCCCGCCGGGGCTGGACGCGGAAGCTTATCGCCAGTGACGGGACTCAGTTGATATGCCGGTTAGAGCCTGCAAGGTGCTCGGCCGGCCAGCTTCTGCGAATATACAGCGGTGGCGCACTCTATCCTTTTTACGATTCCCAACTTCATCTCCGCAGGATCCGGGAAGGTGCTGCTGAACATAATCAAAGGGCTGGATCGGGGCAAGTTTGCGCCCGCCGTTTGTGTCCTGCGGAAGGGCGGCCACTTGGAGTGCGACATCGAGCAGCAGGGGATTCCATTGTTAGAGGCGCCCTTCGCCGTGTCGGCGCGCCCCTACCGTAGTCTCCCCTTCCGAGCTTGGGATGCAGCTCGATTCTTTCAGCCGTACGGCTTCGACATCTGGCACTCTTTCCATTACATCGACGACTACACGGAGCCGCTGATTGCACGACTGGCGGGGGCGCGGGCCTGGATCTATACGAAGAAGAACATGAGCTGGGGAGGTAATGGCTGGCGGTTGAGAAGCCTTCTGGCTAGCCGCATCGTCGCCGACAACTCGACGATGCTGTCGAGCTTTTTTCGGAGCCGCTTGCTGGCGCCAAAAACGCAACTGATCGGACATGGCGTGGATACCCGCGAATTCGATCACCGCCCGCCCGCCTCAGGCCTCAGAGAACGTCTCGCAATCGACAGGGATGCCCTGCTTGTCGGTTGCGTGGCTGAGCTGCTGCCGGTGAAAGGGCACCCCACTCTGGTTCGGGCGATGGCGCGTGTTCCCGGCGTACACCTGCTCCTGGCGGGCAGACCACTAGATCGGGAATACTCGGATTCACTGAGACAGTTGAGCGAAGAATTGGGCCTGATGGAGCGCGTGCACTTCTTCGGCAGCGTCCAGGACGTTCCTGGCTTTCTCGCCGAGCTGGACATCTTCGTCTTGCCGACCTGGGCTAAATGGCGCATGGAAGGCTGCCCTGTGGCGCTGCTGGAAGCGATGGCCTGTGGAGTTGCGTGCATCGCCACGGATATTCCGGGCTCGCGCGACGTGATCGAGAACGGCTTAAGCGGTGTTTTGGTGCCGCCGGAAGACGAAGTCGCTCTGGCGCAGCAGATCCTCAGCCTGGCGGCTTCGCCGGCGCGGAGGAGACAATTGTCCGAGGCGGCCAGGCGCCGCATTCTAGCTCATTACACCATTGAGCGCGAGGTAGCTGCGTATGAGG
>JACQDG010000358.1 GCA_016201185.1 Acidobacteriota bacterium
CCAGGCCGGATGGAAGTGCGACACCTGCCGCCGTTTAGGCCTGGAGAAGAAGCGCGGCTGCGGCTGGCTGGAAGGAAAGGAAAAAGGCGACAGCCCGGTGGTATGGCTGTGGCAGAACCCCGGGCGGCCGGGGGACACCGTGGCGACGACGGAGTGTCCGGTCAGCTATGTAAGCGCGGATAGTATGGCGCTGCTGGAGGACTTCTACGCGCACCAGGCTCTGGGCAGGGGAGAGGAAATCCTGCGGTGGCCGGCGCGGCGAGTCGATGCATTTGCGCTGCTGAAGGCGGAGCTGAGGAAAACGGAGCCGGGAGCAAATGGCAAGCAGTGATCTGGAAAAACTGGCTGAGGCGCAGCGTGAAACAATTCAGGCGCTGGCGGAGCTGACGCACCAGTTGGTGAGTGGCCCGGAGCCGGCGGCCACCGCGGCTATCACGGGCAAGCAGGCGGACGCTGCGGGGCCCGCCGGAGGAAGTACGGGGCTCCAGCAAGCGCTGGAATCGACATCGGCGGTCATCGGCACCTTGGGACAGGCAACCCAAGACAACACACAGGCATTAACAGGCCTCAGCAAGGATCTGGGGGCCCTGCCCTCGCTGCTGGCCGGGCTGGCGGGCGGCCTCCAAAACGGAAGCGGACTGCTAAGCGGGATTCTAGGCAGCGGCCTGGGCCTGGCATCGCTGGGACTGAAGATCGCCGGACTGTTCGGAGGGGGTAGGAGAGACCAGCCGGCGGCGTTGAGCCCCTTCGTCGAGCCGCCGTCGCTTACACTCGAACTCGCCAACACGGACAACATCCTGGCGGGGTCTCCGCGGGTGGATGCGGGGCAACAGGGGGAGGTTCGAACGAGCGGGCCGCAGCAGACGGTCTTGTATCAGCCGCAGGTGACGGTGAATGTGAGCGCCATGGACAGCCAGTCGTTCCTGGACCGATCGGGAGACATAGCCCGGGCGGTGCGGGAGGCGATGCTGCACATGCATCCGGTGAATGACCTCATCAGCGAGTTGTAGGCAGGGGTAGGCGGGGGGAGCGCAAGGAACGGACATGGCGCAATTTCCCAAGTTGAAGACGGGTGCGGTGGCGCAGTATCCGGCGGTGCGGGAGCAGAGGTACTCAACCGAGGTGAACCGGTTCCTGGACAACGCGGAGCAGCGGTACCGGGACTACGCGGCCGGGCGGAGGCGGTGGGTCATTGCGCTGGAGAAGCTGGATGAGACAGAGACAGCAACGCTGGCGCGGTTCTTCGAGGAGCAGCAGGGGCGCTTCGGAACGTTCGATTTCGAGGACCCGTGGACGGGGATGGTGACCGCAAACTGCCGGTTTGGGGAAGACCAGTTTCCGATGCAGGAAGCAAGCGAATCCCGCTGCTCGTTGCGGTTGACGGTGGAAGAAGTGCCGGGCTGACACGATGCTGTACTTTCCGCAACTTTCGAGCGGGGCGATATCGCAACTTCCACTGCGGCGGCGGACCGGGTACCGGACACTGTTGAACCAGCCGCTGGGCGGAAGCGAAATCCGGGTCGAGGATGCGGACCTCTTCGAACGATCCTGGGAACTGCCGCTGGATGAGCTGAGCGACGGCGAATGGCAGGCAATCCAGAACTTATTTTTTGCCACAGAGGGCCGGCTGAAAAGCTTCCTCTTCCTGGAGCCCGGAGAAAATCTGCTCGCCTGGAGCCAGAACTTCACCGCGGCAGCCTGGACGGCGACCGGGGTGAGCGTGACCGGAGGGATCGGGGATCCGTTCGGGGGCACGGCGGCGAGCTCCTTGTCCGGGGCCGGGTCGATTACCCAGAGCCTGAATATTCCGGCGTGGCTGCAATATGCGGCGAGCATCTGGGCGCGGACGAGCGGGCCGGGGGCCGGGCTCCAGCTCAGCGACGGAGGATCGCAGCAACAGACGGCCGGGTTCATCTCCGACGGGCAGTGGCGGCGGTACAGCCTGCACACCGCCTGGACGACGACGTCGGAGACGGTGCAGTTCAGGGTGGCGGCGCCCGGGGCGGTGGACATCTACGGGGCGCAACTCGAGGCCCAGCCGGCGGCGTCGGCCTACAAAAAGACGCTCGCAGTGGGAGGGGTGCATCCGGGTGCGCGGTTCGATAGCGACACACTTGGGGACCGCGCCACCGGACCGGGTCGCCATTCCAGCATCGTTCGCATCGCATGGACACCATCGCAAACCTGAAAGAGCAGGTGATGGCGCAGACGCCGCTGCTGTTGTTCGACGCGGCGTTGGCCAACGGCCAAACGGAACGCTGGAGCACGCACCAGGTGACCTTCAACGGACAGGCATACAGCGCGCGAGTGCTCAAGCACAACCTGTTTGAGATCCAGACGGCCAGCGAGCAGGGCATTGACGCGGTGCCGAAGCTGGCGCTGACGCTGGCCAACGCTGATTCTCATTTTTCCCAGATGGAAGCAGCGGTCGGCTTCAAAGGCGCAAAGCTGAAAGCGACGTTCCTGTTTTTCGACCTGGTGGGAGGCGGGCCGGCGACGGAAAGCCTGGTGCTGTTCCAGGGGATCTTCAACCCGCCGGAAAGCATCACGGAAGAAATTTTTCGGATCAGCGCGACGAACCGCATGAACATGCAACGGGTGCTGCTGCCCCCGGTGCGGATCTAGCGGCGGTGCCCGTGGACTTTTCCGTCCAACGATGCCGAGCGGCAGGAGGCCGTGACCGGAGGAACGGAGGGACGCTTTTCGCGGTTCTATCGCTGCGGGTACTCGCCGGCGCTGGCGGGAGGCGCCGGCAACCTCGGGCCGGGTGGGCAGCCGTACACGAGCTGCGGCTACACGCGGGCCGACTGCCAGGCGCGGGGCATGTTCGACACCGACGGCAGCGGGAACATTACGCGGCGGTTCGGGGGGCTGGAATTTGTGCCGCCGACCATCGAGGTGCGCAGCCACGGCGAGCGGGGGACGCACGCCTCGCCAGTGCAGCCGAACGAGGCGCGCTACAACGACTTTGTTCCTCTGGTGTACGGGACGGGGTGGATCGAGCCGCTGGTGGTGTTTTCGCGCAACGACGGCAACCTGACTCGGATGGAAGTGCTGTTGTGCCTGGGGGAGCTTAACCAGGTGCTCAAGGTGGTGGTGAACCACGTGGAGATTCCCGCCGGGGTGGCGGGCCGGGACATGACCGGCAGCGGCTGGTACAACCCAATCAGCAACGGGGCCAGGGGGGGCGGATTCAACCCGGATTTCACCGACAGCAGCGGAGCGTCGGCGGGCGACCCTTACGGCAGCATGGCGTGCCTATCGGTAGTGGTGCCCAACCAGATCAACAACGGGACGAGCCTGCCGCGGGTGAGTGTGCTGCTCGAAGGGTTGAAGGTGGAGAGTTTCGACGCGCAGGGCAGCTCGCTGGGGTTCGCGTTCAACAACAACCCGGCGTGGGTGCTGCTGGACGTGCTGCGGCGGTCAAACTGGCAGCTCGAGGAAATAGACCTGGCGAGCTTCGCGGCGGCGGCGGCGTTTTCGGACTAGACTATAGCGGCCACGGACAACAACGGCAACCCGATCACGGTAAAGCGGTTCCAGTGCAGCCTGCAGGTGCAGAAGCGGCGCATAGCGGCGGACGTGATCCGGGGCGTAAGAAACAACGCGCGGCTGCTGCTGAGCTACACCAGCGAGGGGAAGCTGGGGGTGAGGGTGGAGAACAGTCTGGCGCTCGAGCAGCCGCAGAAGCCGGCCGGCTCGAACGCGCCGGCGATGGTGAACGGGGGCTGGCCGGCCTACGTGTACGCCGACACAACGAGCGGGAGCCCGCCCTCTGCCATCCTGCGGGCCCAGAACGGGGCATCGACGGTGCGGCTGTGGTCGCGGCCAACGGCCGACACGCCGAACCGGTTCGCCATGGAGTTCCAAGACCGGTTCAATGAATATCAGCAGGACAGTTTGACGCTAGTGGACGCTGGCGACTGCGCGCGCACGGGGCAGGAGATCACGGGGCGGCTGCTGGTGGAGGGGATTCCGACCTATGACCAGGCGGCGCGGATCCTGAAGTTTTTTCTGGACAAGTCTATCAAAGGGAACCGCTACATCGAGTTCGAGACCACGGTGAAGGCCGTGGGGCAGCGGGTGGGCGACTTGATCACGGTTACCTACGGAAAAGAGGGGATGGTCAACCAGCCGTTCCGGCTCCTCAAGATCGCGCCCGCGATGAACTACCGGACGGTGCTGCTGACGGCGCAGATCCACGACGACGCCTGGTACCAGGACACGAACGGCCAGCTGTCCCTGATTCCGGAGACGAGGAGACAGCCGGGAGTAGGGACGCATCTGCCGAACCCGATCAGCGGGTCGGAGACGGACGCCAACGGCAAGATCCAGTTCGGCATCACCGAATATGAGGTGGCGGGGACGGACGGCTCGATCCTGACAGAAGTGGAGGTAAGTTTCACACCGCCGGTGGCGGGACGGTCGGCGCGGGCGGGGATCCCGATTGTGAGCCTGCAGCCGACGATCCTGCCGACGGGCGGGACATTGGCGGGCAACCAGACGCTGTATTACGCCGTGACGGGGAGCGACGCAGACGGACAAGAGGGCGGCCCGTCGTTTACGGTACGGGCGAAGATCCCGGCGGGAAGCTCGACCAACACCGTGCAATTGAACGAGCTGAGCTTCACACCGGGCTCAGCGACGTTCACTGTGTACCGGGGGACGCTGCCGACGCAACTTTACCGGATCGCGTACGGGTTAGTTTTGGCCGGCCAGTTCACGGACACGGGGCTGGCGGCGGAGCTGGCGACCTCACCAGACCCGCATTACGACCACGCCAATTTCTACTGGCGGCTGGAAGAGACGGAGGAGAAGTTCGCCACGATCGTAGGGCCGAACCAGGTGGGGGACGCGAGCCTGAGCCTGACGCCGAACGCTTACGTGGGTCACGTGGTGCGGCTAGTGGAAGGGCAAGGAGAGGGGCAGGAACGCACGATCGCGGCCAACACGGCGACGATCCTCACGGTAGACCGGAACTGGGACGAGGCGCCGGACGGGACGACGCACTTCGTGGTGAACGAGGCGACGTGGCACTTCGGCGGGCGGGCCCGCAGCAGCCCGGCGCGGTTTCAGATCCCGAACCTGCGAGGACGGGTGGCCGAGATCAGCGGGAGGGCGGCAAACGCGAACAACATCGAATCGCCGGAAGGGCTGGCGGTGGTGACGCGTTGGAGGATCGGGGGCGGAGGGACGGGAGTGTCGGACGAGGCGGCGCCGCCGGCGCCGTCGTTCGGGACAGCGGCGCAGGGCGACGGCGCGCTGATCTTCCTGGGAATCGCCTTCCCGTCGCTGGTGAATACGCAGGGGATCACATCGGGCATCTTCCGGCTGCACTATCGGGACGAGTTGGAAGGCGTCAGCCCGTATCAACTGGCGACGGCGGTGAACGCCGTTCAGACGAGCCTGGCGTTGCATACGCCCGGGAACGCGGCGCCATGGGACCTGATCCAGATCGAGTTTGAACTGATGCGGGTGACGGCGGTCGGGAGCGGCGGGCTCCAATACACGGTGGAGCGCGGGGCGCACGGCAGCACGGCGGCGCCGCACCCCGCCGGAGCGAGGATTTACCGGCTTCACGACCGGACCGTGGTGACGCCGTTCGAGCGGAACTTCTTCGGGACGCCGGCGGCCGGAGGGTGGAGCCACTCGGAATGGATGCCGGACATCCGGCTGGCGAGCGGGGAATTTTGGGTGACCAACCGGTTCGGACCCAGCCCGACCACCGTGGCCAACTACATGGGGCTCGTGGACGGGGGCCAGAGAACACTGCACGGCGGCCAGTTCCATTTCCAGGTGGAGGGGATCCTGGGAGTATTGGACGACGCAGCGCCGCCGCTATCCGTGCAGCAGAGCTTTTCGATGCGCGATGTGTACGCACAGGTGAAGACGGCGCCGGCGGGCGCGAACCTGGAGGTCAGGGTCAGCCAGGACGGGCAGGAAATTGCCCGCTGCACGATTGCCGACGGGCAGACGGTCAGCCCGCCGGTGGACGGCGCCGAGCTCGGGGTGTTGACGGGTGGAGGCACGCTCGCGCTCGACATCCTGTCGGTAGGGACGACTTATCCCGGCCGGGATTTGACTGTGACGATCCGGGTGTAGAGCACCGCTTCCTTACGGTCGCGGCTCGGTGATCTGCCATGTCGGAAATTCTGGAAAAACTGCGTCCGGATCGGGATTTGCAGTGCTACTTCTACCGGCCTTCAGCGGTGGCGGCGCTGAGCGCGACCCGCAGCACGGGATTCACGGTTTCCGGCGCCTGGCGCCAGCAGTTTGACTGGGCGGTAGTGGAGTGGAACCGGGACAACGTGTTCGAGCATCCCCTGCTCCGCTGCCTGCCGGACGGCGACCTGAGCGGGCTGACGCTGAGCTACCCGGAGACACGGACCCACTGCATCCTGATGGATTCGGGCCTGTACCCGACAGTGGACTGGCCCTACCTGCGGATATGGGCCAACGATGCGAGCGGCGCGGAGCAGATCTATCGAGTAAGGCTGAAGGACTATGCCACGCCGACGGCCGGCAGCTTCACCAACGCGCAGGCGACCTTCACTCTCCAGGGGACGCTGACACCGGGAGATTACGTGGAGCTATCGTGGCTGGATGAGCATTACTACCACGTGGTGAGGGGGTCGGACACGATTGCCGACGTGCTCAACGACCTGAAGCTGAACATTAACACCTTCTCGACGACGGTGGCCGCAGATGTACCGGCCGGCGGAACCCAGATTGTACTTACCAATACAAAGCCGGGGTTGGAGGGCAACTACCTGGGGATCGCGGCGTCGGTGAATGGGGCGCAGAGTGAAGTCTGGGCGCCGGCCAGCCAGACGATGAGCGGAGGGGCGTCGCCAACCGAGTGGCAGGTGACGCTGGACTTCGGCGCGCTTACGGACGCGTTCCTGAAAGACGCTAACGGGCAGCCGTTGCCGATTCCGACGCAAAACGTGCGCAAAATGCGCTGGACCTACGCGGCGGCCTTGCAGCCGGGCGTATTCCAGCGCGGAGAATTTTCCGTGGCCGTGACTGCCTGGACGGTGAGCGGGACGAACCGGGCCTACCAGGTGGCGGGGCCGCGAAGCCGGCGGTTTGAGGACGTTGACCCAAAAATTGCTTACACCGGCACCTGGGCCGAGGAGCGGGGGAATTATTCGGGCGGCACGATCCACCGGACGAGCGGAACCGGCGGCCAATGCCGGCTCGATTATTGGGGACACGCCCAGCACCGTCTTTACTTCGGGAGCCGGCGTACGCGGGGGACAGGAATCATCACCGTGCGCGTGGACGGGCAGCCGGAGCAGGTGTTCGATCTTTATGTGCCGGGGGAGGATTTTCTGGTGCGGCTGGGCTTGGGGGATTTCGCGGTGGGGAGTCACAGTGTGACAGCGACGCTTACGGGCGCAGATCCCAATGCCTCGGGCCAGGATTTTTATTTCGATTATTTCGAGCTGGCCGTGGCTGCTTCGACGGTGAACGTCCAGCCGGCACAGGGACATGAAGCGCTGGCCACCGACTGGGACACGGACCATTCCCTGGCTCTGGCGCCGGAGCGGGTGGCGTGGAACATCCAGATGCTTGGATTCACGGGGCGAGCGAATCACTATGCAGGCGCTTTACTGTTTTACGAGCTGGTGAATCCACACAACGTGTATGCGCAAGGGACGGTGACTTTCCAGGGGACGCCGGGGCTGGGGCAGGTCGTCGAGATCACGATTTCGGGCACGGTCTATTCACGGGTGACGCTGATTACGGACACGCTGGAGACGGTGGCCAAGGCGTTTGAGTACCTCATGAACAACGGATCGACGGGTGTATGGGCCCAGGCGTCGGGCGCGGTGCTGACGGTGCAGGCGCGGGCGACGGGGGCGGCGGGGAACAGCCTCACGCTGGCGGCGACGACCACGACTAACGCCAACGGGAACATGCAGGCAGTAGCGAGTGGGGATCACTTCTCGGGCGGGGCGGACGGGGCTTGGCTGACGGAGCTCGGGGCCATGCCGCGGCTGAACCGGGCGGCGCGGGACTGGCACCGGTCGTATTTCGCGGCGCTAAATGGGTACGGGATTGATGCTACGGCGGCGTTCAGCACGGAACTGGGGAACGGCGACCCGTCGTTTGCGGCGGGCATTGCCCAGAGGTATCCAAACGGTGACCCGGTGATGGTTTCGACGCCGGCCTTGCAAACCAACTTCTCCCCGGCGAGCCTGGCGTTCTGGAAGCAGGTTTACCGGGACATGGCGCAAATCATGAACGACGCGGGGCAAGGGCCCTACCTGCAGTTCGGGGAGGTGCAGTGGTGGTATTTTCCGGGGCCGAGTGGCATGACTTTTTACGACGAATACACGACGACCACGTTTCAGGCGCAATACGGCAGGGCGATGCATGTGTTTACCAGCAACGACGAGTCACCGGCTCCCTACCCGGAAGAAGCGGCGTTTCTGCCTAGCCTGATCGGCGATTTTACAACGCAGATTTCCGAATTCGTGAAGGCGGAGTATGCGCAGGCGAAGTTCGAGGCGCTCTATCCGCCGGACGTAAACGATTTTGGGCTGACGCGGGTGGCGAACTTGCCGGGGAGCCCGTGGGGGCCGGACCAACTGGAGGTCTTGAAGACGGAGAATTTCACCTACACAGGCGCCCGCAACCTGAACAAAGCCAGGGCCTCGATTCTTCTGCCGTTGGCGCGGGGGTTTCCGAGGAACCGCATGGCGCACCTGGTGGGCGTCGGAAACTCATCTGAGCCGTGGGATTGGGAGAGGAGGCTGGCGCGCGGGGAATATTGTGAAACCGTGGTGCTTTTCGCCTTCGACCAGTTTTCGATGATCGGCTATCGGCTGCCGCTTTCGCCGGGGAGCAGAAGGAGCGAATTCATGGGGTAGCCCGAACAAATGGAAGCAGGGCCGCCCGGCCGGTGAGGCTGGCGGCGGAAAATCCGAGCGGAAGAGAGCCGGGATACAGCCGGCAAGCGGATGCAGAGCTGATGGCTTGGATCCGGCAGAGTTGCGGACGGGAGATTGCGGCGGCTACCGGCGGGGACCCGGCTCGAAGCGCGCTGCTCGCGGCGATTGCGGCCAACGAATCAGGCGGACGCCGGGAGGCGTACCGGTTCGCGCCGGCGGTTTACCAACGATTGATGGGGCTGCTCGAAGGCAGCGAATCGAAAATCGAAGGGCTGACCCGGGCGCAGCTCGAGAAGTGGCTGAGCGCGGCCGGCTCGGAGGCGCAACGCAAGGAGCGCCTGAAGAAGCTGGCGGGGCTGTATGGGTACACCCAGATTCCCGGATATTGCGCTATAGAGTGGAAGGCGTCGTTCGGGGCGCTGACGGACAAAGCGCGGCATTTTCAGTTCGCCATCCGGCGGCTGGATAGTTTGTGCCGAGAGCACCAACTGGACCCGGCAACCCAGGCGGTTGAAGTGGGCCGGTGCTGGAACACTGGGCACCCGCACGGGCGAATGCGCTCGGGGCTGTACTCGTGGCGGCTGCGGGAGAGGATGAGGTGGTATGGGGAGATGGAGAAGGGATGAGCCGAGAAACCATGCTGGCTGCTCATGTGCGTCCTTATGCCTTAAAGATGTTGGGCGATTTGGCCGAATGGCTGTAATGGGCTAGAGGTTGACAAAATCGCTCTTCTGGAGGTATCAGTTCAGATGGAAGACAGGACAGGTAGCTGGCCAGGGACCTCACCGGGGGATGGAGCGAAGATGGCAACTCCAGGGTTGCAACCGGAAGAAACCCCAGAAGGGAAAGTTCTCAGGGCCCTTCAAGATGAGTCCTGGGATTTTCGAACTGTGGGAGGAATAGCAAAGGATACAGGTCTCTCTGAAGAAATGGCAAGAGAGATACTTGAAAAGCATCCTGACGTCAGGAAGTCGCCTATCCCCGACCGCAAAGGGAGAGAGTTGTACACGCTGAAATCGCGCCGGATCAAGCGCCAGGAGGTCCTCGCAATGGCGCGGGCGTTTATCGCAAAATCTCCTCGTTGAGGTCCATCGAGGCTAAGGCATGGGGATTCTCGAGGGCTTCTTGTGGGGTTTAGTCGGCGGTTTTTTCGCTGAGTTGCTTGGGTGGTTTAAGCTCCGGCAGCAAATCCCGTCTGTGCCTGGCTTTTATTGGGTTATCACTGTCCTGATGATCTTTGCCGGCGGCGTAATGGTTGTTGCTTATTTGAGATCCAACATGCCCCTTAATCCCTTGTTGTCCATTAATGTCGGAGCGGCGACGCCCCTCATCATCGCTTCCCTCGTGGCACAAGCTCCTCCCATCGAGCCGGGCAGGATAAATTAGAACCGGTTCAATACCACTCCCGCAGGCGGACCTCGATGCCCTTCTCGTTTTTCAGGGCGGAGGCGAAGGCGTTGAGGTCGCTGCCGCGGTAGTGGTAGGGGTAGACGACGCGGGGGCGGAAGGCTCTAACGGCGGCGGCGGCTTCCTCCGGGGTCATGGTGTAGGGCAGGTTCATGCAGATGAAGGTGATGTCGATGTTCTTGAGATCCTCCATCTCGGGGATGGCCTCGGTGTCGCCGGATATGTAGAGGCGCTTGCCACCCAAAGTCAATATATAGCCGTTGCCGCGGCCCTTGGTGTGGTAGAGGGCGCCGGGCTGGGGCCCGCGCTTGATGTTGTACATGGGCACGGCCTCGATCCCAATTTCTCCCGCCTGCTTTTTCTCGCCGTTATTCATGACCGTGATTCCCGAGATGGTCTTCGCCACAGCAGCGGGTCCGATGATCACGGTCGATTCCTTCTTCAGGCGATCGACCAGGGCCTTGTCCATGTTGTCCTGGTGGATGTCGGTTATCAGGATCAGGTCGGCGCGGGGCTGGCTCGAGTAGTCGCCCTGGCTCCAGGGGTCGATGTGGATCACCTGCCCGCCGAAGCGGAGCATGAGGCTGCCGTGGTGGATGGGGGTGATGACCAGGTCGCCGGCGGCGGTCTTTTCAGTGTCGGCGGCGCGGGAGAGCGGGGTGGCGACGAGGGTCAGGAGAAACGAGAGGGGGAGAAGCAGAGTGCGGGGTTTCATGTCCACGATTTAACTACAATTTTTCCGGGGGTGCAATGCCGGGGCGTCTGCGTTATGATGTGCGGACAGAGGAGGCGCCCAATGCACACGATTAACACGCGGCGTTCATTTCTTAGAGGGTTTGCTGGGACTGCCGGGGTTACCTATCTGAGCTCGGCGGCGGCCTCGACACGGGAGCTAAGTCCGCTGCTGGCGGCGGCGGTATCGAGCGGCGAGAGCTACTGGAACCTGGTGAAGGAGCAGTTTCCGTTGCGGCAAGGGGCAGTGCCCATGAATGCCGCCAACCTGTGTCCTTCCCCCCGCGTCGTCTGGGAGAAGGTGGCCGAGTTGACGCGGGATCTGGATTCTGATGTTTCCTTCCAGAACCGGAAGAAGTTCGACACAACGCTCGAGGAGTCGCGGCGCAAGGTGGCGGAGCAACTGGGCGTGTCGCCGGAGGAAATCGCGCTGGTGCGGAACACGAGCGAGGCCAACAACACCATCAACAACGGGATTGCCCTGAAGTCCGGCGACGAGGTGGTCCTGTTCAGCGAGAACCACCCCACCAACAACGTGGCCTGGGACGTGCGGGCCGCGCGCTTCGGTTTTACGGTGAAGCGGGTCAGCGTGCCCCACACAGTTAAGGACGCGGGCGAGATTCTGAAGCTGTTCGAGGAGAGCCTCACGCCCCGCACGCGCGTGCTTTCAGTTACTCACGTCTCGAACGTCAGCGGGATCCGCCTGCCAGGGCGGGAGTTGAGCCAGATGGCCCATCAGCGGGGGATTTACTTTCACCTGGACGGGGCGCAGACCTGGGGATGCCTGAAATTAAACCTGGCGGAAATTGGCTGCGATTCGTATTCCGGCAGCGTGCACAAGTGGTTCATGGGGCCCAAGGAAGCGGGGATACTGTACATCCGTCAAGAACGGATCGCGGAGGTGTGGCCCCACACGATCGCGCCTGGCTGGGGCAATAAAGTGGAAACGGAGGCCCAGGGAGCTGATGGAGCTGTCGACGGCGCTGAAGGAAGGGCTAGCGAAGATCAAGGGGGTGAGCCTGGTGACGCCCATGGACCCCCGGCTAAGCGGAGGGGTCGTGGTGGCGCACTTTGACGGCGCGGACCGCGCCAAGGTCAACAAGATTTACAACGAGCTGTATTCCAAGTATGGAGTGGCCGGGGCCGGCATGGGCGGGATCCGGCTGTGCCCGCACATCTACAACACGATGGAGGATGTAGAACGGGCCGTGCGTGGCGTGGCGGAACTGGTGGCGTAGCGGGAGGGCTTACTTCTTGAGGTCCGCTTCTCTCACCCGGAGCATGTCGAAGCGGTCGGTGGTGCGGGTGAAGGTGGGGCCGCCCATGCGGCCGATGGGCTTCAGCCTGTCGGGATCGATCTTGAAATTGTCGAACAGCTCTTCCCAGACGTGAAACAGCAGGATTTCGCCCAGGACGATGCTGCCGCCTAAGGGCTTGGAGCTGACGTTCACGATCTGGAACAGGCGGCACTCCATGTTAACCAGAGATTCCTTGACGCGGGGCGGCTTGACGAGGTCGCTGTGGATGGGGGTCAGACCGGACTTTTCAAACTCGTCCACCTCCGGCGGGAACTCCGTGGCGCAGACGTTCATCTGTGGAGCAAAACTTTCCAAGACAACGTTGACGACGAACTCGCCAGTGGCCTCGATGTTGCGGATGGTGTCTTTTCTCGCCCCGTCGCTTAAGCGGATCATGGGGCAGAAGCAGATGACCGGCGGGTTGGCGCTGATGCCGGTGAAGAAGCTGAAGGGGGCTAGGTTGCGGATGCCGTCGGGGCTAAGGCTGGAGACGAAGGCGATGGGCCGGGGAACGATGGCGCCGATCATCAGCTTGTAGATGTCAGGGTAGGCGTGGTCCTGGGGATTGATGGTCATGCGGGGCCCCGGCTATTCTTCGATCCAACTTTTCCAATAATCCTTCCATTCCACCTGCTCGCCGGCCTGCAGGACGCGGATGGGGTTCAGGCTGTCGAGCATGACGGCGTATTCGTCGGTATGGGTCTTGGCGGTCTGGCCGGCCAGGGCTTTGGGGTGCGGGCCGTGGTGGATGCCCCGCGGATGCAAGGTGGCCATCCCGGGGGAGATGTTCTGCCGGCTAAAGAAATTGCCGTCGTGATAGAAGATGAACTCGTCGTAATCGAAGGCGAGCGGGCCAAAGTCGGTCTCGACCGTGCGCTGGCCGCGGTGGACGAAGTAAAGCTCGTCGCCATCGGCGTTGCGGAAGTAGAAGGGCATCGGCTCGGAGCGGCGGGAGACATAGAGTTTCACGTCGTCGTTGCCGAGGAACGGGATCGCGGCGCCGTGCGGATCGTGCCGGTCAGCAGGCTCGAGCTTGTTGCGGTCGAAGCAGTGGGGGCGCAGCTTGCCCTCGAAGCGGACCCAGCCGGTGGGCGGATGGGTATGGTAGACATGGGCCGACTTTCCGTAAAACCCGCGGCGGCCGTGCTCTTCCTCGTAGGTGCCCTCGGGCAGCCCTACGTGGGCCTGAGCAGCGAACTTGCCCTTCTTTAGCGGTTACCTACCGATCCCCTCCGAGCGTTCTTAAACGGGCTTGACAACTCTGTTGCGAAGAACGCCAATTTTCTCGATCTCGAGTTCCATGATATCGCCCGGCTCGACCCAGCGGTCCAGTTCCAGGCCACAGCCGGTCCTCACGGTGCCGGAGCCGATCACGTCGCCCGGATGAATCGTGTCGTCCTGGGTGAGAAACTCGATCATGTGCTCAAACTTCCAATAGAGCGAGCCGGAATTGCCCTCCGACCAGGTTTCGCCGTTCACGCGGGCGGTCATGCGCAGGCTGTAAGGATCGTCAATTTCATCCGGGGTGACCAGCCAGGGGCCGATGGCGGTGGCCCAATCCTTTCCTTTGGCCGGGCCGAGCCGTACCTTCATTTCCCGTCGCTGGACGTCGCGGGCGCTGAAGTCGTTCATGACCGTAAAGCCGGCGATGTAGTCCGCGGCCTCTTCGGCGGGGATGTTGCGGCCGCGCTTCCCGATGACGATGGCCAGCTCCAACTCGTAATCGAACTTGTCGGTGAAGGTCGGCCAGAGCACGTCTTCGTCGGGCCCGATGATGTTCTGGTGGCCGCCCTTGTAATAGACGGGCATCTGGTACCACTCCTGCGGCATCGGCTCGCCGCGCTTCTCGAATCCCTTCTTGACGTGATCTTCGAAGGCGTAAAAGTCGCGCAAGGAAGGCGGGTTGGGAAGGGGGGCCAGCAGCTTCACTTCGCCGGGCCGGTAGAGGAGGGTTTCCTCGTTAGGCCCTTGCGGCGCGGGCCCTGACTTGCACCGCTCAGCCAATGCGTCGAGGGTTTCGGAGGCGAAGGAGGCGCGGGAGCTGCCGCCTTCAAGAAACTCCAGCATGTTGTCCGGCAGCAGAGAATTCGCGAGCGCCTGCGGCCGGGGCTCGCCCTTGAGGGAAAGAAGCCAGGCAGCGGCGAAGTTCAGGTCCACGACGCTCTCGGGCCATACGGCTCCCAGCCGTTGGTGCTTTCCCAAGTGGGTCTTGACCTCGAAGGTGCAGAGTTTCATGGGGGCGGCTGAGTCGATCCCTTACAGGTTGCCGCGGCGGGCTTGCTGTTGTTCTGTGGTTTCGACCAGTTGCTGCATAGCTCTTCCCGCCTTGCCACAATCGTAGCACTGCAGGCAGTGGCGGAAACTATCGGTCCCCGGTCAGAGCCTTACCGCAGCACCGGCAATTGGTGAGCTTCCAAGGCCTGAGAAAGCCGCTCAATGTCGGAATCGAGCGGTCGGTCGGCCTCGAGGAAGGCGCTCCGCTCGCGGATCGCGCGATAGAGGGAACGGGTACCCACGCCCAGCATCTCCGCGGCGCTCCGCTGGAGGAGGGCGGCGCGCAGATCGACCGCCTGGGCCGCCGAAAGCAGAACGATGGACATGGAGTCGCGGAGCAGGCGGAGCATCTCCAGGGCGGTGAGGGAGGCGTGGGTTCCCAGGCTTACCACATCCTGGTTGAACTGCTCGGTGGGCAGGGTGTGGATAAGGCTCGAGCCGGACATCTGGCGCAGGGCCGTGACCAGGCTGCTGTGAACAACTTGCATGCCCTTGAACCCCTGGAACACGCCGGGGTGAGGGCTTAAGCAGGAGGGCAGGCCAGCCGAAAACCGATCGTCCATGAGCAGGGCCATGATGGAGTGCATCCAGTTCGCCAGGTTGGCCATGTCCAGCTTGAGGCCATCCATGGCGCGGGCGATGTGGCCGCCGTAAAAATTGCCGGTGTGGAAGACGCGCTCGGGGTCGCCGTCCCGGTCCCCGGGGTCGACGAGCGGGTTGTCGTTGACCGAATTCACTTCTCGCTCGACGGTGAGCCGGACCTGCTCCAATGCTTCCAGCATGGGGCCGAGGCCCTGCGGGGCGCAGCGCAGCGAGTAAGGGCTCTGAATGGATTCCTCGGCGACGACCACACCGCCGTTATGGGAGTTCTGACCGGCGACGCGGCGGCGGATCTCATCCAACGGCACGGCTAGCCGGCTGTCCATGAGCAGCGATTCGAGCATTTCGGCGACACGGAGCTGGCCGGGGTGATTCTTCACCATGTGGATGAGGGGGTGATAGTAATCCGGGGAGGATTTGAGGGCTTCCACCGCCAGGGCCAGAGCTCCCAGGCCAATCCGCAGCAGGTATTCCGCATCAAAGGCCACCAGAACCGCCATGCCGGTCATCATGGTCGTGCCGTTCAGCAGGGCCAGGCCTTCCTTGGCCTGGAGACGGATGGGCTCGATGCCTTCGGCGCGGAGGGCTTCGGCGGCCGCAGTTTTTTCGCCGCGATAGAAAACCGTTCCGCGGCCGAGCAGAACGCGGGAGATATAGGCGGAGGGGCAAAGGTCACCGCTGGCTCCGACTGAGCCGTAGCGGGGCACGACCGGCGTGATGCCGTGGTTCAGAAGGTCGATTAGCCGCTCGATCACCACCAGCCGGACGCCGGAATAGCCACGGGCGAGTGCGTTGGCGCGCAACAGGATGGCGGCGCGCACCACTTCGGCGGGATAAGGATCGCCGACGCCGCAGGAAAGAACGTCGAGCAGGTTTTCCTGGTGATGCTGGAGCTCGGAATCCGGAATTAGAAATTTTACGTTGCCGCCGAAACCGGTGTTAACCCCGTAAATCACTTCGCCGCGATCGAGCGCCCGGCGGACGGCCTGGTGTCCGCGCTCGATGCGGCGACGAAAGTTGTCGTCGTCGGAGAGTCCGAGGGACTGGCCGCGGCGGGCTACCGCGACGACGTTTTCTATAGTCAAGGGCTGATTGGAAATTTGCACCGCGGTGGAAAGAGCGGCGGTAGGCATGGTGCCCTCCCAGACTTGGCGATACGAGAGCACCACCACCAGGTGGTGCTGTGATATTATGCCTCTGACTCTGACTTTATGTCAAGCCTTTGTTGGGGCTATTCAGCCGGCCAAGAGCTTGTCCACCTCGGCCCGGGTGGGGATCGACTGTTGGGCGCCGATCTTGGTGCAAGATAGAGCAGCAGCGGCGTTGGCGAAGCGGATGGCCTGGTCCATGGGGCGTCCTTCGGCCAAGGCCACAGCCAGGGCGCCGTTGAAGGTGTCCCCTGCGGCGGTGGTGTCCCGCACTACTACTACAAAAGTGGGGAAATGGGTCCCGTTCCAGTAAGCGCCTTTCGAGCCGAGCTTGAGGATGACGTCCTTGACTCCCAGGTGTTCCAGGGCGGTGATGAGTTCCGGGGCCTGGGCCGCTTCGACGCTCCCGGCGGGGCGGCCGGCGAGCAGCAGGGCTTCGCTCTCGTTGGGAGTCAGGATATCGACTTTCTCTAGCAGGGAGCGGGGCAGCGGCGCGGCCGGAGCGGGATCAAGAATAGTAACAAGCCCTTCTTCGCGGGCCAGGGCGAGGGCGGCCTCGACGGTATCCAGGGGATTCTCGAGTTGGAACAGGGCCATCCTCGAGCCGCGGAAGTGTTTCCGCCAGCCGGGGACCTCGCCCGCGGCCAGCCGGCGATTGGCGCCGGAGGCGACCACGATGGAATTCTGGCCAGTGCGATCGACCCAGATCTGCGCGATGCCGGTGGCGGCCTTGGGCGTGACCGCGATGCCGGAAACGTCCACCCCGGCCGCCGCCAGACCGGCCTTGAGCTGGTCGCCGAAGACGTCCTGGCCCACCCGGCCGATCATGGCCGTGGAGCCGCCCAGACGGGCGGCGGCGCAGGCCTGGTTGGCGCCTTTGCCGCCGGGAAACATCTCGAAGTGGTTCCCGATGAGGGTTTCGCCGGGGACGGGTATGCGGTCCATGGTGACCACGAAATCCATGTTCAAGCTGCCGGTGACGACGATAGCTGCGGGCATGAGATTTTTCAGAGGATCTTCACGATCGGGGCCAAGCACAGCAGGGTGAGGCCGAGCAGGAAGAAGAGAAACATCAGGGCCAGAAAGCGCACCGCTTTGGGGCCGGCTCCGGCGAACTCCCGCCAGAAGAAGACGCCCCACATCGCCGAAACCATGGTGGCGCCCTGGCCGATGGCGTAGGAGACGGCGGGCCCGACGAGCGCTCCGGCAGAGGCGGAGAAATTAAAGACCGCGCCCGTGACCCAGACCATGCCGCCGGCCACACCCAGCAAGTGGGAGCCGGAGGAGCCGCGAAAGTAGTCGGCGAAGCCGACGGGCGAGCCGACCACGGGGCGACGCATCATATAGGTATTAAAAATGAATGTAGAGAGAAAAACACCGAGGCTGAAGACCACGGCGATGGAGTACGGCCCCAGAGCGTGGGCGCCGCTGATGCCGCGGGCGACCAGCGGATAAAAGAGACCCATGCCCACCCCGCTCAGCAGGCTGATGGTAATGCCGCGAGTGGTCACGGCGGCGGTCGAGCCGGCCTTTGATTCGGCCAGCGCGCGGTAGGCCAGGGCGTCGAGCACGATGGCGGCGCAGACCAGGAAGACGCCGCCGAACAGCAGCAGGGCGTCGCCCCTGGCGGTGACATAGTAGTTGAGCAAGGTCCCGATGACCAGAGCCAGGCCGATACCGATGGGAAAAGCCACTGCGAGGCCGGCAATGGCGATGGCCGCCACCAGAAGAATGTTGGCGAGGTTGAAGACCACGCCTCCGACGAAGCCGAAGGCCAGGTGAGTAACATCGGCCGCTCCCAGGTCGGAGAGAAACGGCGATCCCGTGGCGCCCAGGCTGCCCAGGGTGAAGGCATGGAGCAGGCTGGCGAGCAGGACCCCGACCGCGTAATCCCAGTAGAAAAGCTCGAAGCGCCAGCCGCGCGTCCACTTGAAAGCGTTGGCCCACGAGCCCCAGCAGGTCATACTGCCGAGCATCAGGAGCAAAGCGGCGAAGTAGGTTTGCGGGATGTACATGGGGGTTATCAGGAAACGGGAATTCGGTAGAGATTGCGAAGGACGCTGCCTTTCGTAAAGGAGTAAATCGAGGGATCTGGACCGCGAGAGATACTTCCCCTCTCGATCACCCGGACGCCGGGCAGGGCTTCCAGGTCGGATTTCGACCTGATGCCGGAAGGGGGCAGGGGTGGAAGAGACTGACCGGGGCGCAGGGAAATTGCATACGTTCGCTCGGCTTCCATGGCGTTGAGCGTGCGGAACGCAAGGTAGAAAAACTGTCCGTCAGGCCCCCATCCGGCGTCGCAGTTGTCACAAATACGAACCGCCGCTCCGCCCCCGATGCGGTGAGCCACCATCGCGCTGGTCGATTCTTCTCCGGGGACGGGAGACCATGCCAGTAACCACTTCTCATCGGGCGACATTTTTCCCCGCCCGCTTCCGTCCTCTTTCATGCGGTAGACGAAGTTCGAAGCGCCTTCGGCGGCGCGGAAGTAGACATCGCCGTTGGCGCCGTAAGTCGGGGAATCCGCCTCGAAGCTTGCGATCTGCCGGGTCGGAAAGCGGCGGTCCAGGGAGGCCAGCCAGAGGTGTGGTTTCCCGCCGGCATCCAAAGAAGAAAACGCTACGCGCTTGCCGTCCGGTGAGAAGCTATAGCCGGTCATCAGAAAGCCGGGCAGCAGCCGCTCGCTCGCTCCGGTCTCGACCTCCGCAGCCCACAGTTCCCCGCTGGCGAAAGCCCGGGAGGAGCCGCTGCGGACCAGGTAGTATAGCTTATTACCGTCCCGGGAAAGGGTGGCGGAGTACCCGTAGCCCTGGGAAGAAATCTGGCGGTCGCGGCCGCCAGCGTGGACCCAGACCTCGCTCTGTTCGGCGCCGACCGAGGAAATGAAGAAACGGCCGTCGGGCGCCATGGCGATGCCTTCCTGCTCGGTTGGGCCGAAGGTGATCTGCTCTGGCGCAGAGGACGGTTCGCCGCTGGAAAAGCGCTGCCGCCAGATGTGAAAACCGCCGCCGGCATCGGAACTGAAGTACATCCAGCGCCCGTTGGGCGACCAGGCGGCCGAGGTGCACTTGGCGCCGGGAGGGCCCACGGGCTTGCCCGAGGAACTGCCGTCAAACGGGACCAGACGGCACGGGAGCCAGCCCACATTGTCCATCTCCGCCAGCAGCACCCATTTACCGTCGGGCGAGAGGTAAGAGCGGTGCGCCATGTCGCGGTCGTGCGGTGGCAGGTAGATGTTCCGCTGCTGGGCCCGGCTTTCCGTAGCGGTGACGATGCCCATGTGCATGCCACTCTTGATTTCTGAAAACAGGACGAGCTGCGGGCCGATCCACGAGAGGCCGGAAGCATTGGGCAACATGCGCCGGGGCTCCCCGCCCAGCGTCGGCACGACCCAGGTGTCCCAGCCAAACTTGGGGTCGACCACGGTATAGGCGATCCGCGAGCCATCGGGGGAGAATACCGGGCTCATCTTGTGGAGCTCGTCGCGGGTAAGCTGAACGGGCTCGCCATCGGGCAGCAGCTTTACGTAGATCTGGCCGGGGCTAAAAAACGTGTCGGGACCGCGGATGAAGGCGAGCATTCGCCCATCGGCCGATAGCGCCGGCGAGGTGGCTGAGTCGGTGAGATTGGTGATCGCTGTGTATTCAGCCCGCCCGGAGGGCGGCTGTTGTTGAGAACGAAAGAGAAATACGCCGCCTACCAGCAGCGCGGTCAGGCCGAGAGCCGCAGCCGCCCACATAGAAATCCGGCGGGCCCGGGAGGCGGCCGGAGCCGGGGCCACGGGAAGGACTGCCACAGTGGCTGAGGCTCGCCCCGATTCGCTATCGCGCTTGAGACGCCTGAGGTCGGCCCGCAGGTCGGAGGCGGTCTGGTAGCGTACGGAGCGGTCCTTCTCGAGCGCCTTGTCGATGATGCTTTCCAGGCCGGCGGGCAAGCTGGGATTCAGACGGGTGGCCGGCGCCGGGGGGCGATTCAGGATGGCTTCCAGGATGACCGCCGCGCTGGGTCCTGAGAAAGCCTGCCGGCCTGTGGCCATCTCGTAAAGCACGGCGCCAAAGGAGAACAGGTCGGTGCGGGCGTCGACTTCCTCTGCGCGCGCCTGCTCGGGCGACATGTAGGCTATCGTCCCTAGAACTGCGCCCTGACTGGAAAGTGATTCCAGAGCCGTCAGCGTCGGCGAAGCCGAGCCGGCGCTGCCCGGAGCCGAGAGCGGTCCGGGCGCCAGCTTGGCCAATCCGAAGTCGAGAATCTTGGCGTCACCGCGCCTGGTGACGAAGATGTTGGCCGGCTTGATGTCTCGATGAACGATTCCTTGCGCGTGCGCCGCCTCCAGGGCGTCGGCCACCTCCAGCGCCAGTTCCAGCAAGCGTTCGATCTCGAGAGGTTTCTCCTGGAGGCGCTCCT
>JACQDG010000343.1 GCA_016201185.1 Acidobacteriota bacterium
CAGGACCAGGTCAGCCGGCGGCTCGCCGACGGGCCGCGACAAGAGAAAAGTCGCCAGGACGAGCAGAGCGGCAAACAAGAACACAGCAGTTCGGCTCCGCATCAATCCTCTTCATCCGGCGGGCCCACAGCCCCGGCCAGATCCTGGGGCCGTACTTTTTCCACCTTGAACTTTGCCGCCCGGTCGCGCATGGTTTTCAGCACTTCCTCGAGCGGCGGATACTCACCCTGGATCCAGCGCAACGGGTTGATGCGGGCGACCACGAAAGCCCGCATTTCGCCGAGAGATCCATCGAGCGATTCCACGCGGCAGTCCCGCGCCTCAAGGCCCTTGGAACCGGGCTTCGCCTTTCGCTTTGCCATAACGAAACAAATCATAGCAGAGCGTACCGTCGGTCTTCATGCGCGGGCCCGGACGTAGCCCGGCTTGAATTCGCAATACCAGCAGTGCTAAGGTGGCGGCCATGAACCGACGAGCCTTTCTGTTTTCGAACGCGCTGGCCCCGGCGGCAGCGCAGACCTTCGGCCTTTCCTCCAGCCACGAGGCGACAGCGAAGCCGGTGATCTTTGCGGGCGACGGCCCGCGGCTGGCGCCCTCCGAATACGGCCGGGTGCTGGCCGAGCTGGGCGAGAAAGACCGCGACACCTATTGCGTGGGCGGCGCAGTGGAGGCGCTGGAAAGCCGCATGGCGGCGCTGCTGGGCAAAGAGCGCGCCATGTTTTTCCCTACGGGCACCATGGCGAACCACGTCGCGCTGCGCGTCCACGCCGGCGACCGCCGCCGCGTCTTGCTCCAGCGCGAAAGCCACACTTACAACGACGAGGGTGACGGGCCACAGTTGCTGAGCGGGCTGAGCCTCGTGCCGCTGGCCTCGGGCCGGGCGACGTTCACCCTGGAGGAAGTGGAGGCGGAGATCCAGCACTTCGAGGGCGGGTACCGGGCTGTGCCCGTCGGCGCTATCGCCATTGAATCGCCGGTGCGCCGGAGGCTGGGCGAGACTTTCGACTTCAACGAGATGAAGAAGATCTCGGAGTTCGCCCGGCGCAACCAGATCGGGCTGCACATGGACGGCGCGCGGCTGCTGCTGGCCCCGCCCTACACCGGCAGAAAGCCCGCCGAATATGCGGCGCTGTTCGACACCGTCTACGTCTCGCTTTACAAGTACCTCGGCGCGGGCTCCGGGGCCATCCTGGCCGGCCCCCGCAGCCTGATCGAGAAGCTGCCGGCGATCCGCCACACGATGGGCGGCATGGTGTTCGGCGCCTGGATGTCGGCGGCCATCGCCCTCGATCGGCTGGAAGGTTTCGAGGAGCGCTTCCGCCAGGCGGCGGCCCGCTCGGAGGAATTCCTCCGGCTGATTGCCAAAGACGAGCGCGTGCGGCTGGAGCGCATCCCGGCGGGCACCAACATCGCGAAAGCTCACCTTTCCTCGGGGGACATGGAGGTTTTCGAGAAACGGCTGCAGGCGGCGCAGATGCTGATCCGCAAGCCCGAGAAGGGTACACGAACCATTTTGCTGCAGTTCAACGAATCGATCCTGCATCGACCAGCCGAGCAACAGGCCCGAGATTTTATGCAGGCGCTGGGATGAGAAAACCACGTCCTTCCGGAGCGCCCCGGAATCGGCCGCCGCAGGCTTTACATCCCGCTCGAAGCCTGCTTTAATCCCTGTTTCAGCCTCATAAGAAAGGAGCCTTTATGTCTTCACCACGAAAGCCCGAGAAGGGCCGCCGGAACTTCCTGCGCGGCCTAGCCGCCATGGGCGGCGCGGCCACGGTGGGATCGGCCGCAGCCCAGCAAAACGGCAGCGGCAGCGCCTCTATGTTGCCGAACTACACCCGCGCCCAGAGCTACCGGTCGCTGAAGCAGTCATCCTACGACCGCACCGGGGGCAACGCCGACCACTTCAGAATCGCGCCTGGGGAGAGCATTGAAGTGTTCAACTCCCAGGGGCCCGGCGTCATCACGCACATCTGGTTCACCATCGCGGCCCAGGGCATGAACCACCTCAAGGAAATCGTTCTACGGGCCTATTGGGACGGGGAATCCAGCCCCAGCATCGAGACGCCGGTGGGGGATTTCTTCGGCCTGAACCTGGGCCAATACTTCATCTACCAGTCGGCCTTTCTGAATTGCTCCTCGATCAAGGCGCTGAACTGCTACCTGCGGATGCCGTTTCGCCGCAGCGCTAAACTGACGGCCACCAACGAGGGCAAACAGCCGGTGGGGGCTTTTTACTCCAACATCGACTACCAGATCGTGCCTTCCCTGCCGGATGACGTGCTCTATCTGCACGCGCAGTACCGGCAGGCGGAGCCCAATATCGCTACCACGAATGAATGGCAAACGAACGGCGACGCCGACAAGCTGCTCAACCCGGACGGCAAGCGGAACTATGTCTTCTGCGAGGCCCGGGGACGCGGGCACCTGATGGGAATCACTCTGGGCATCCTGCAAAACCAGGAATACTGGGCCGGGGAAGGCGACGACTTTATCTTTGTCGACGACGAGAACACGCCGGTTATTATCGGCACCGGCTCGGAGGATTACATTTGCGGCGCCTGGGATTTCGGCGGCCGCGACAGCGCCATACCGTTTGCCCACCTTTACAACGGCGCGCCGTTCATCACCTCGGCGGAGCGAACGGGCGGCCGCTATTGCCTGTACCGGTGGCATGCCGACAATCCGGTGACCTTCACGCGGTACCTGCGGCACACCATCGAGCACGGGCACGCCAATCACCGGGCCGACAATTTTTACTCCTGCTGCTACTGGTACCAGACCGAGCCGCACATGGCGTTCCCCGCCCTGCCGCCGGTGGAGAAGCGCATCCCGGTGATGCAAAAGGTGGCCGGGCCGGGGGCGGTGCAAGGCTGAGTTGCTCTCGGATTTACAAGAAGGAGCCCTTATGTCGTCACCGGAGTCGCAGCGGGGTCGCCGGAGGTTTTTGCGCGCTTTGTTCGGCCTGGGCGGGGCGGCCACCACTCGAGGCGCCGCCGCTCAACAAACGGGCGCGGGCGGTGGCTTCTCCCTTCCCTCCTACGCCCGGCTGCAAAACTATCGCTCGCTCAAACAATCGTCCTACAACCGCACCGGCCGCAACGCCGACCGCTACAAGGTCGACCCGGGCGGCGCCATCGAAGTGTTTAACTCCGAGGGGCCCGGCGTGATCACCCACATCTGGTTCACCATCTCCACGCCGGCCCCCAACCACCTCAAGGAGGTCGTGCTCCGGGCCTACTGGGACGGAGAAGCCAGCCCCAGCATCGAGACGCCGGTGGGGGATTTCTTTGGCCTGAACCTGGGCCAGTACTTCGTCTACCAGTCGGCGTTTTTGAACTGCTCCTCGGTGCGGGCGCTCAACTGCTATTTCGTCATGCCGTTCCGGCGCAGCGCGCGGCTGACGGCCACGAATGAAGGCAAGCAGCCCGTGCCCGGCTTTTACGTCAACATCGACTACCAGATCGTGCCGTCGCTGCCGGATGACGCCGCTTATTTTCACGCTCAGTACCGGCAGGCCACGCCCACCCCGCCTACCATGACTAACTGGCAGACCAACCGCGACGGCAACGAGGCC